>JAAERO010000080.1:0-15000 GCA_024230315.1 Hyphomicrobium sp. | reverse complement strand
CCGCTAAAGGTAATATCAACCCCTATGGGTTGTCAACACATTCATCGCAAGAATACGCCTCCTCGGAATTTGCCCCACCGCGCAGATGACGCAACTTACGTGTACCATCCACATTTCGGAGCAACCCTTTGGGGGCTACTGTTTAATATAGGGCAGCATCCGCGCTCATTCAAGGACCCAGAAACTCAGGATTTTGAGGGCATTGCCATCAGGCCGCCCGTTTTTGTTGGTGCAGTGGCAAGGTTCGCCGTTTGAGCAGCGCGTTGACGTGAGGCGCGCAGCCTCCGGCATTTTGTTGTATTCTCGATAATGCTAGCGTTGCCACGAAAAACGTGGTGCGCAAGCCGCGTGAGAACCGGGGGGTTGCGACGCCGAAGCGCAGGTGTCAGCACGATTGGGGGAGGATTCAACGCTCGTGATCGATCGCCGCCTATTTGCTCCGCGCGTGCGCTTCGGAGCGCTCGCCCGCGTGGAACAACCGCCGGGGCTCTCCCAGCTCTGTCGAGGCCGCGCCGGGGCAACGTTTAAGGACATCTACGCAACCGATCACGCCGAAGCGCACGAAGGCGGCCGCTTTCGCTGGATCGTCAGCACATGCCTTGCGGGCGCTGTCGGAGCCATCGCCATCTTCGTTGTCATCTACGGTTCTGCCGACCAGCAGGCAAGCCAAGGTGGGTTTCTGCCGGCGCTCAAAGCTACCAGAAACGCCGTGTTTTCCGGCACGGGGATAATGTTCTCGCGCGCTAACGAAGGGCTGAGATGGGCGACGCCTAAGAGCGACCGGCTGCGGGTTATCAGCGGCAGCCTTTCAACACGCTACATCATCCACGAATCATTGAAGCAGCGGCGCTCAGGGCGCGAGTATATCCAAACCAAACCATACATGCGCATCGTTGCGCGACTGGCGCCCGTTACCAGTGAACAAGAAGACAACATCCCAACCTTCAACCCGCTCAAACTCTATGCCATCACCAAGCCGGCAAGCGACGGCAAGAAGGCCTATTCGGATGAAGAGGATGGGAGCAATGTTGTCGTTCGCGTCATCGAGCTCCTGGGTGGCATCTTGCCGGGAGAGGATGGCCAGATGCTCGACGACCGGGACGTGGCCGAACTCGTGCGAAGCGCGAAAGAGGCCGAGGCGGAAGCCGAAATCGTGCGCGCGGGCGCAGAAGCCGATGCAAACGGTTCCCCGGCCGGGACCTTTCTCGGAACGATAGGCGCAGATCTTGCAGCGAATTCCGTGCCGTCCAACACAACGGTCCTCGCCAAGGCCGACCAGGATAATGACGACTCCATTGCCGACCTCGAAGGGCGAGAAGCCAGAGTTGTAAAAGTTGGGCGCAGCGACACACTGAAACGCATCCTAAGGCGTGCTGGCGCCGACAACTGGCAAGTGCGCGCCATGATCGAAGCGGCGCGCCCAATGTTTCCGGCATCAAACCTCAAACAGGGCCAAGAGGTGCGCATCACGCTGGTTCCCTCGCTCACACGTCAGGAGCGTATGGAACCGGCCCGCTTCAGCATTTTCTCCGAAGGCCATGACCATCTGGTCACCGTCAAACGCAACGCTTCTGGTGAATTCGTCGCGTCCAACTCGCCGTTTTTCGATCGAAACATTCTCAATGCCGCACTCGGCTTCAACGACAAAGCATCCTCGTCCAGCGTCTACGCAAGCGTCTACTATGCGGGCCTGAACGAAAGTTTGTCCGCCGAAGCCATCTTGAAGATCATGAAGATTCACGCCTATGAGACCGACTTCCGTCGAAAACTAAGGCCAGGCGATGCACTCGAGCTCTTCTTCGACATGAAGGCGGGTGCGGGACCTAACGGCCCTCCGGGAGAGCTGCTCTACACCGCCATGACGACCGGTGGCGAGACCTACCGATTCTATCGCTTCCGAACGCCCGACGGCCACGTGAACTACTATGACCACGACGGCAACAATTCGAAGAAATTCCTCATGCGCCGGCCTGTGCACGGCGACAACGTACGTTTGACGTCAGGCTTCGGCCTGCGCTTACACCCGCTGCTTAATGAGCGGCGCAGGCATTCCGGCGTCGATTGGGCAACCGCAGCAGGTACACCGGTCCTCGCCGGCGGCACCGGCGTCATCGAGGAGGCCGGCCGTAAGAGCCGGTACGGCAACTACATCCGCATCCGCCATGCGAACGGCTACCACACGGCCTATGGGCACATGCTGCGCATCGCCAAGGGCGTCAAGAAGGGGACCAAGGTACGCCAGGGACTGGTTATTGGGTATGTGGGCTCCACAGGTCTCTCCTCCGGACCGCATTTGCACTACGAAATGCTGATCAACAAGCGCTTCGTCGACCCACTCTCAATCCCGGTTCCACACGAAAGAAAGCTGGATGGCCGGGAATTGATCGAGTTCCAAAAAGAGCGTGCGCGCATCGATAATCTGATGCACCGCACACCCGTCAAGACGGCGAGCAAGTAGAAAGCCCGGCTCAAGCTAAGCTGCTGCCTTCACCGGTTCACCGTTGAGCGCAAGGTCGCCTTCACGAACCGTGACCTTCACCGTTTCCCCGTCCTTGATGCGCCCAGCCAAGATCTGTTCAGCCAGCGGGTCTTGCATGTGCCGCTGAATGACACGCTTTAATGGACGCGCGCCATATGCAGGGTCGTATCCACGGTTTGCAATCCACGAGCGCGCCTGATCATTGAGTTCGATCGTGATCTTGCGGTCGGCAAGAAGCCTTTGCAGGCGGCCCATCTGGATGTCGACGATCTTGCCCATGTCCGCGCGCTGCAGTCGGTGGAACAGGATGATGTCATCCATACGGTTGAGGAATTCCGGCCGGAACATTTTCCGGACCTCGGCCATCACCAAATCGGCCACCGCATCGCTGTCTTCACCCTCTTTCTGATTGACGAGGAATTCCGCGCCGATGTTGGACGTGAGGATGATGATCGTATTGCGAAAGTCGACGGTTCGGCCCTGACCGTCCGTAAGGCGGCCGTCATCGAGCACCTGCAGGAGCACGTTGAACACGCCGGGATGCGCCTTCTCGATCTCGTCGAAAAGGATGACTTGGTAGGGCCGGCGGCGCACTGCTTCGGTCAGCGAGCCCCCTTCCTCATAACCAACGTAGCCTGGCGGTGCACCGATGAGACGAGCCACGGAGTGCTTCTCCATGTACTCACTCATATCGACGCGAAGGAGCGCGCTTTCTTCATCAAATAGGAATGCAGCAAGCGCCTTGGAAAGCTCGGTTTTACCAACGCCCGTCGGACCAAGGAACATGAACGAGCCGATCGGCCGGTTCGGATCCTGCAAGCCGGCGCGCGCGCGGCGTACCGCCGTTGAGACTGCCGCGACGGCCTCACGCTGACCGACGACACGCTTACTCAAGGCATCCTCCATGTGGAGAAGCTTCTCGCGCTCACCCTCGAGCATGCGGTCGACGGGGATGCCCGTCCAACGAGAGACGACGGCCGCAATCTGGTCCGGCGTTACCGCTTCCTCGACCATTGTGCCCTTACTATCATCCTGAGCTTCAATCTCCGTTAGATTCTTCTCAAGCTCAGGGATGCGGCCGTAAGCCAGCTCGCCGGCACGCGCAAGATCGCCCCTGCGCTGCGCTTGCTCCAGCTCGGTGCGCAAACTATCGAGCTCCTCTTTTAGCTTCTGCGCGCTCCCGAGCTTCTCGCGTTCCGCTTCCCAATTCTGCGTGAGAACCTTGCTCTCCTCGTCAAGGTCAGCGATATCCTTTTCAAGCCGTGCCAACCGATCCTTCGAAGCCGCGTCGGTCTCTTTGCGCAGCGCCTCGCGCTCGATCTTCATCTGCATCAGATCGCGATCGATAGCGTCGAGGGCCTCAGGCTTGGAGTCGATCTCCATCTTGAGACGGGAGGCGGCCTCGTCGACGAGATCGATCGCCTTGTCGGGCAGGAAGCGGTCGGTGATGTAGCGGTTGGACAGCGTTGCCGCGGCGACGAGCGCAGAGTCCGTAATGCGCACACCATGGTGCAGCTCATACTTCTCTTTCAGGCCGCGCAGGATTGAAATCGTATCCTCGACCGACGGCTCATCGATGAAGACGGGCTGGAAGCGCCGCGCGAGTGCAGCGTCTTTCTCGATATGCTTGCGATACTCGTCCAGCGTCGTGGCGCCGATGCAATGCAGCTCGCCACGTGCCAAAGCTGGCTTCAAGAGATTGCTGGCGTCCATTGCGCCTTCGGTCTTGCCAGCGCCCACAATGGTGTGCAGCTCGTCGATAAACAGAATGATGCGGCCGCCCTCCGCCTCAACCTCCTGCAAAACAGCTTTGAGGCGTTCCTCAAACTCGCCGCGATACTTGGCGCCCGCGATAAGCGAGCCCATGTCCAGCGATAAGAGCTTCTTGTCCTTGAGGCTGTCGGGCACATCACCCTTGACGATACGCAGCGCCAATCCTTCCGCAATCGCCGTCTTGCCGACGCCCGGCTCACCAATAAGGACCGGGTTGTTCTTCGTGCGTCGAGACAGGACCTGGATTGTTCGGCGGATCTCCTCGTCACGTCCGATGACGGGATCAAGCTTGCCATTCGCGGCATCCTCGGTGAGATCGCGAGCATAACGCTTCAGAGCGTCATAGCCTTGCTCGGCAGATGCGGTATCGGCGGTGCGGCCCTTGCGTATATCATTGATGGCTTCGTTCAGACTCTGCGGCGTAACACCGGCATCGGCCAGAATTTTTGCAGCCTCGGTGCCTTTCTCCAGCGCGAGCGCCAACAAAAGCCGCTCGGCGGTGACGTATTTGTCGCCGGCCTTTTCAGCAATCTTCTCAGCCTGATCGAAAACGCGCGCAATCTCTGGAGCCATGTAGAGCTGGCCCGAACCTCCGCCAGAGACCTGGGGCCGCTTGGCAAGCGCTTGTTCGACCTCGTTGAGCGCGACCTGCGACTGCCCCCCCGCCTTGCGAATGAGACCGGCAGCGAGACCTTCGCTATCATCGAGCAGCACCTTGAGAAGGTGCTCGGGCGTAAACTGCTGGTGGCCTTCGCGCAGAGCAAGGCCCTGCGCAGATTGAACGAAGCCACGGGCGCGGTCGGTATAGATCTCAAAGTTCATTGTCCCTCCTCAGCGCGTCATCACCGCCCATGTGGCACGGGAGGACGCCGTCACGTCAGGATTAGAGGCGCCGCCTGACCCAGATCAGCGTCGGGCGGAAACCATTTCAACACGTGATATAGTACGTGTGGAACCCAGCAAAAGGGGGAAGCGGCCGGCTGTCGGCCGGCGAGGAGAGTTGCATCAACGATGGCGCAATCTGGCGGACCAACCATCCGTGGCGTTTATCGCTATCCCGTCAAGGGCTTGTCTCCCGAGCCGCTCGAACGCGTTGAGCTGAAAGCTGGTGAGACAGTGCCTTTTGACCGCGCCTACGCGATCGAAAACGGTCCGGGTCGCTTCGACCCGGACCACCCTCGGTATCTGCCCAAGATACATTTCTTGATGCTCATGCGCGATGAGCGGTTGGCGACACTCCAGACCAAGTTCGATGACGCCAGCGCGACCTTGACGATCCTTCGCGATGGAAAACAGGTTGCACGCAGCCAGCTCACTACGCCCCTAGGGCGGCAAATGATCGAGCAGTTCCTTGCTGCTTACATGGATGAGGAGCTGCGCGGTGCACCAAAAATTGTTTTTTCACAGGGGCACAGCTTCTCCGACGTGACAGCCAAATGCGTACACATCGTCAATCTCGCTTCGGTGGGCGAGCTGGAGCGCGCGGTCGGTAGCGTCGTCAATCCCTTGCGCTTTCGCCCCAACATCGTGATCGAAGGGGCCGCCCCTTGGGAGGAATTCAGCTGGATCGATCACGAGATTTCTGTGGGTGGCGCCAAGCTCGCTGTCCTTGAGCGAACGGCGCGGTGCGCGGCGACCAACGTCGACCCCGACACCGGTAAGCGCGATATGGCAATCCCCTCCGTGCTGCAGCGGACCTGGGGCCATACCTATTTCGGTGTCTATGCGCGCGTCAGCCAGGATGGCGCCATCGCAATTGGCGACTCCATCACCACCTGAGAGCAGTGGTACCTGAATTTCAGAAAATGAGAAAATTCTGCCGCGCGACCTCAGTCGTGGTCGGCATCGTCGGTAACAGCCCCGCCATTCGCCTCGGTCGAGCCCCCATTGCTATCACGGCGCGGACGGCGCACCGGCCGGCGCAAGAACTCCGGCTGCTCATGGCTCTCTGCAAAACTCTCGCCGCGCGAGGATTGTCCTTCGGCGGCCGGCGGCTGACCGTCGCCATCTCCCCCAGTCGCTGCGCTTGACCGAAAACCACGCCCGCGACCGCCACCGCGATCATGGCGATCGGACCGGCCCCGAAAGCGAGACTGCTCTTGTCCGCCGCGATGGCCTTCGGCCCGCGGCTGCGGTTCTGGATCATTCTGACGCAAAGGCGGGTGGAGCGGCCGCACGTCGCCGCCCACGTTATTGTCTTCGACGCCCTCGCCAAACTCCGCTGATTCTTGCGCTGCGAACTGACGGGGGCGTCCCACGCCACCATTCACGCCCTCGCCACCCTGGCTTACCTGCTGTTCGCGGGCCAAAAAGATGATTCGATTGTAGTGCTCCGCGTGCTGCAGATAGTTCTCAGCGAGCACCGGGTCCCCTGATATGCCGGCATCGCGTGCCAACGAAATGTACTTCTCAGCGATGTGCGCTGGCGTACCGCGAATCTTTACATCCGGTCCCGCGCTCTCAAAGCTGCGTGTTAGCGGATTCTGACTTTTGCGCTGGTTGCCGCGTCCGCGGCCCCTGCGGTTTTGCTGTCCTTGCCTCATTGGCTCCGTTCTCGATCGTGAAAAATTCGTGAAGGCGTGCGCTCGCCCATTGGCGGCAATATCCCGTCGCTTATTGCCCCGCCCTCAAGGCAAGTGTCGCTATCCTAAGCACTTGCGTGCATACGGAAGCGGCACCAAATAATTTGTTTTCGTGACGCTCAAACGGCAGTCGACACATCCAGTCGGAAAAGGACGTACCATGCCGTGCCGCCAGCGATCGCCTCTTCAGCGTTAGCAGTAGAACATTGCGCACTTGCGCGGAGGCGTCCTTCTGCTTTGCAATCCCAGCTCGTGCAGTCCGCCAGGGATAACTCCGTTCCCGCAACAAAGGCGCAACGCACGATCAATACGGCTGCACCTACACTAGCCCGGAACCGGAGCAAATCAAACTATTTTTCGTTACATGGCTACACCTGTATCTTCGCAGCCACACAGCGTAAATGGTCGCCAAGGTCGCGACTAAATCGAATTTTGGTTGCTGCCTGCGCGCCGCTGACAGGGCTTAGGAGCTCGGCTACAGCGCCCGACTGTCCCGCTCCCACCTCGAAAAGCACCCAGCCAGACGAAACAACCTGGCCGAGTTCGGGGATAACTTCTCGGTAAACACTAAGACCGTCCGCCCCACCGTCAAGTGCACCGCGTGGATCATGATCGCGCACCTCTAACGCGAGCGCCGCAATCTCCTGGGTTGGAATGTAGGGCGGATTGCACACCAGCAGCTCAAACGGTCCCTCTAGGCCCTCAAGGGAGCGGCGAACCTCAAATCGCGCACGGCTCGCGACCCCATGTCGCGCCGCGTTCTGGGCGGCGACCTCCAACGCTTCTGCGCTGACGTCCGTGCCGACGCCGGTCGCGGACGGAAGCTCGGCGAGAAGGGATACCAGGAGACAACCCGACCCAGTGCCAACGTCCAAAATGCGAATCGGCTGCGCGCGCCAGCCCTCCTCATCCACAAGCCCCAGCGCCATCTCGATCAGCGTTTCACTGTCAGGTCGCGGGTCGAAAACCGCCGGCGAAATATCAAAGTTACGGCCGTAGAATTCGCGGTGTCCCAAGATCCGCGAGACGGGCTCACGCGCGCAGCGCCGTTTCGCCAATACCTCCAGGTGCCGGCGTTCGGCTTGTGTTAGCAGCCGTTCGGGTTCGGCAATAAGCCGAGCTGAATCACACCCTGCCGCTTCGGCGACAAGGAGCCGCGCATCGCGCGAGGGCGTGTCGACGCCTGCCTGAGCAAGCGCACGGCTGACGCGCTGGACAGCATCGCTCATCCGCTCGGTCTCAGCCCCGATCTTAAAATCAAGCGCTGGCATGTCTTTCCATCGTTGCAAGCTCGCTGGCCTGATGGTCGGTGATGAGCGCATCGATCAACTCGTCCAACGCGGTGCCTTCCAGCACTGCATCGAGCTTGTGTAGCGTCAAGTTGATGCGATGGTCGCTCACGCGTCCTTGCGGAAAGTTGTACGTGCGTATGCGTTGTGAGCGATCGCCTGAGCCAACCAGACCCTTTCGCGACTGGGCGCGCTCGTCGGCAACGCGCTGTCGCTCTTTCTCATAGATGCGCGAGCGCAAGACCTGCATTGCGAGCCGCCGGTTTTGATGCTGCGACTTCTCCGCCGAGACGACGACGATCCCAGTTGGCAAATGGGTCATACGCACGGCTGAGTCCGTTTTATTGACGTGCTGTCCGCCGGCTCCACCTGCGCGCATCGTATCGATGCGAATATCGTCGGGTCGAATGTCGATGTCCACGTCCTCAGCTTCGGGCAACACGGCAACGGTTGCGGCCGAAGTATGAATGCGCCCGCCCGTCTCCGTCTCGGGAACACGCTGCACGCGGTGCACACCCGATTCAAACTTAAGCCGCGCAAATACACCGTTGCCTGAGATTGATGCGATAATCTCCCTGAAACCTCCCAAATCGTTTTCCGATGATGAGATGATTTCCGTCTTCCACCCCTTAAGCTCAGCATAGCGCACGTACATGCGATATAGATCGCCGGCAAAAAGCGCGGCCTCATCGCCACCTATTCCCGCACGCACCTCGACGATCACACTCCTCTCGTCGGCGGCATCCTTCGGCAACAGTTGTAGCTTGAGCTGGTGCTCAAGGTCCTCGATGCGTGGCGCGAGATCGTTGAGCTCGGCGCGCGCAAGCTCGCTCATCTCCTTGTCAACGGTCGGGTCCCCAATAAGCGCTTCGAGATCGGCGCTCTCCTTCTGGATCACGCCCAGCGCATCAACCGTCGTTACAATGGGGTTTAGCGCGGAAAATTCCTTGGTAAGCTTCGCGTATCTCTCCTGGTTAACGCCCTCGTTGAGCTCAGACTGGATCGCTGTCCAGCGCTCAATCAGTTTGTCCAGTTTCTCTTTAGGTACGGTGCTCATCTTATCGTGCCGGTGTTGCAAGGTCTCAAAAGGCGCCAGAGTCGTGACGCGTGCTTTAGGACAGTTTGAATCGCTTGGCCCGAATTATAGGTCTGCCGCGGCCCTTCGCTAATAGGGTTGGCCGACCGTCTTGAACTTATCACCGCGCCGCGTGCGCGGATCGGCAACGTCGACCCAGCGCAGGCCATGACGGATCGGCGCCATCTGCAAGGTAACGTAGTCCTGAGCGCCGCGAACGAAACGCGCAACGGGCTCGGGAAATTGCGCGACGCCCGCCTCAAGAACGGCGGTCTGGGTCAGCAGGACGAGGAGCGCAATGGGGACCGCGACCGCCAATATCGCCCGGCCCGCACGCCTATGATCACGCATGGCCCTGTTCCAAGCAAGCGATCCTGCCGCGAAGGCTTTCGACCGAAAATCGGCCAATGCCGCCAGAGCTGGCGCACCGCGCTGGCTCAACATCGCAAGCATCGACTGCGGTACGGCAGCCGTCGCATGCCTATTGTAGGCAATCAACGTCTCGATCGAATGCAGAACCGGGCGCGGATCGAGGCGCGCTAACGCTGCATATGTGCGCACGATCCGGCACGTCTCCGGCCACGGCGGCAGCTTGCGAACGTCGCCAGCTTCAAGCGCGGCAATGATATCGACGCGGGTTGCGAGCTGTTGTGCAGCCTTTTCTCGCGAAATCCGGAAAACCTGCCTCAGGTCTAGAAAGAAGCGCCCAACTTCCGGCGCCAAGTGGACGGCAGCGGATACTGCCTGCCGATGCGCGCTCGCCAATGACCGCACGCTGGAAGGGCGCACGTTTGAACGCGACGTGTCTCGTTCATACCCTCTACGCATGACGACTACCACGCAATGTCACCCAAGCAGATGATGCCCCCACGGGGCATCGTCCGGCAAAAGCTAACGCTTGTCAAAGGCGGCACCGTGCCTAAACTTCGATACTTTCGGATTTCGCGAAGTTATTGAGCGACTCGCGAATGTTAGGTGCACTTTTCCTCAGTAAGGTCTCAAGGTGCGCCGAAACGCGGCCCGCGTGTGTCGATAAGATCATGGTCTTCACTGGACCGATCGAGGCAGGCGACATCGATAGCGAGCGGAAGCCAAGCCCGATTAGTGCAAGCGCCTCGATGGGCCGGCCCGCCATTTCACCACACAACGTCAAGGGAACATTATGCTTCTTTGCAGCCTTTACGAGTGCTTTGAGCGCACGTAACGGAGCCGGAGACAGCGGGTCATAGCGGCTGCCCACGCGCGCGTTCGTACGGTCCGCAGCGAACAGGAACTGCATAAGATCGTTACTGCCAACCGAGACAAAGTCGGACCTCTTCATCAGCGCGTCGAGTTCAAAAAGTAGACCTGGGACCTCGATCATCGCGCCAAGTTGTACGCGTTTGGGCGACTCGTAGCCCTTCGCCAACAAGATCCCGCGCTCCTTGTCGACGAGCGCGCGCACAGCGTCCATTTCCACAGCTTCCGACACCATAGGGATCATGACGCGTAACTCTGCGCCAGCCGCTGCCCGTAAGAGCGCCCGAATTTGGGTGCGCAACAACGCCGGTCGATCGAGACCCATGCGCACAGCCCGCCAACCCATGGCCGGGTTCTCCTCCGCCGGCTGGCGTAGATAATGCAGTATCTTGTCGCCGCCGATATCAAGCGTACGGAAGATGACTGGTTTGCCGTCTGCCCGCGCAACAACAGCGCGGTAGGACTCAACCTGGCGCTCGAGCTTCGGCAACGTGTTCGACAGCATGAATAACAGCTCGGTGCGGTACAGGCCGACGCCATCGGCGCCCGATTGCTTTAGGTGCGGCATGTCGACCAGCAGGCCGGCATTGATGTGAAGCGACACGCGCTCACCATCTGTAGTGAGGGCAGGAACGTCTCTCAGAGCCCGGTACTGTCGCTGCCGGCGCGCCAAGAACCGGACCTTGTCCGAATAGGCTGAGATGACGTCGGAGGACGGGCGCAAATGCACCTCGCCCGTGATCGCGTCCACGATCGCCGCGTCCCCGGCGCTGACGCGCTCCACCACGCCCCGCGCCTGGCCGACCGCAGCAATTCCCAAAGCCTTGGCGACGATTGCAACGTGGCTCTGCGCGCTCCCGTCCTCGACAACGAGCCCGCGTAGGCGTTTGCGATCGTAATCCAAAAGCTCTGCCGGACCCATGGTGCGCGCGACCAGGATCGCGTCGGACGGCAAACTCGACGGCTCATCGGCGCTCGTTATGCGTCCGGCCAAGATGCGCAAAAGCCTGTCCGACAAATCGTCGAGATCGCGCTGGCGCTCACGCCAATAGGCATCGTTCTGGCGCAGCATACGTGCCCGCGTGCTGTTCTGAACACGCTCCACCGCAGCCTCTGCCGTTAGGCCTCCGTTTACTGACTCACGCAAGCGCCGCTCCCAGCCCTTATCGTGGGCGAACATCCGGTAAGCCTCGAGCACGTCGTGATGCTCGCCCGCAGCGGAAAGATGCTCGTGGTCGAACATCTCGTCGAGATGGGTTCTAAGCGCGGCAATCGCTGTCCCGAGTCGCTCCATATCCTCGTCTGTGTCCTCGGCCATGAGCCTCTCGACGACGATGCGCGGCTCGTGCAGCACG
The DNA here is from genome assembly GCA_024230315.1 of Hyphomicrobium sp. Classification (GTDB taxonomy): domain Bacteria; phylum Pseudomonadota; class Alphaproteobacteria; order Rhizobiales; family Hyphomicrobiaceae; genus Hyphomicrobium_A. The sequence goes on along the minus strand of JAAERO010000080.1, from coordinate 3,208 downwards.
ACGTGGCCCAGCGCAATGCCATCGGAGATGGCTTCGCCGTCGATCACCGACGACATCGATTTTGACAGCTCGATGGCAGTGCCGGCACCGGCAACTGCTCCTGAGACGATATGCTCGGCAACCACCATTGCCGTGGCCTGGAGCACTTCGACATCCTCGTCGGAGTACTCCTTTGGCGTGCGGTTCTGCACCACCAGTACGCCGAGCACTTGCCCGCTGCGCTGAACCGGAACAGCGAGCAGCGAGTGATAGATATCCTCGCCAGTCTCAGGCCGGTATGAGAACGCGGGGTGGCTGGAGGCCTCCGGCTCGTTGATCGTGATATTGAGCTCCGCGCTTCTACCGACAAGACCTTCGCCACGGTTCATGCGCGTGTTGTGAACAGCGCTGATTTTCAGGCCTTCGGTGGCGAACAACTCCAACGAGCCGTCCTGGCGCTTCAAGTAGATCGAGCATACTTCGGCCACCATCACGCCGGCGATCTGCTTCACGATCTTGTCGAGCCTGGCCTGGCCATCGCCAGGCTCGGACATGATCTCACGCAGGCGCCGCATGATCACACGCAGTGCCGGTTCACTCGTCATGACTCGTGGCTCGTCACCTCGCCCCTGCATGAGCCGTTGCCGCCCGATGGGTCCGCCAGTTCGGCGGGTTTCGAATTCAAATGCACGGCCCAATGCCGTGCCGCGCTAGTCAGCGTCGAGACCATAAATCGAATGCAGCGTCCTGACAGCAAGCTCGGCATAGGCCGTATCTATTAAAACGCTGATTTTGATCTCGGACGTGGTTATAGCCAGAATATTGATACCTTTGTCGGCAAGCGCCCTGAACATCATTGCAGCCGCACCAGCGTGGCTGCGCATGCCGATTCCGATGACGGAGACCTTGGCAACGTCGGCTGAGCTCTTCACTCCGAAATTGCCAATGTCCGACTTGGCGGCTTTGAGCGCTTCGAGCGTGCGCGGCAACTCAGCGACCTGAACGGTGAACGTCATATCAGTGTGCTTACCGTCAGCGGTCACGTTTTGCACAATCATGTCGACATTGATATTGGCCTCAGCAAGCGGCCCAAATATGCGTGCGGCAACGCCCGGCTTATCCTCAACCTTGATGAGGGTGACTTTCGCCTCGTCCTTCGCATATGCGATGCCGCTGACGACTTGGTTCTCCACGATCTCATCCTCATCGCAAACGATAGTGCCGATATCTTCCAGGCGATCCATGTGCACGGGCGCCATGGCGTCGGGCGCAACAAAACTCGACAGAACACGAACCCTCATCCGGTTCACCATGGCAAGCTCGACGGAACGCGTTTGCAACACCTTCGAGCCCAGCGAGGCCATCTCCAGCATCTCTTCGTACGACACTTTCGGTAGGCGATGTGCTTTGTGCACGATGCGCGGATCGGAAGTGTAGACCCCGTCGACGTCGGTGTAGATGTCGCACACATCCGCTTTAAGCGCGATGGCCATGGCCACCGCGCTGGTGTCGGAACCGCCCCGCCCCAGTGTCGCGATCCGCTGACGCTCCGGCTCGATGCCCTGGAAGCCAGTAATAACCGCCACTTCGCCGTCCTCTAGGCGCTGGCGCAAACCGCCGCCATCGATGCTCCTGATGCGCGCTGCGCCATGCCCGGCCGAGGTCAGGATTGGGATCTGCCAGCCCTGCCAGGACCGCGCTTGCAGGCCCATCGATTGAAGCATGATGGCAAGCAACCCCGCCGAGACTTGCTCTCCAGTAGCAACAACGGCATCGTACTCGCGCGCGTCGTGCAGGACGGATGCTTCCCGTACCCAGGAGACGAGCTGGTTTGTGACGCCGACCATTGCGGAGACGACGACTGCAACCCTATTGCCGCCTTCAACCTCGCGCTTGACGTGATGCGCGACGTTGCGGATGTGCTCGATGTCGGCAACCGAGGTTCCGCCAAACTTCATAACGACGACAGACATTACGTTACGTTTCCCGCCGCAAGCGCCCTTTGAATGCTATTCGGATTTCACCCCTCTGGGCGCGGGCCGAGAGATGGCACAGTTGGCCGAAACGACGTCGTGTGCATCGGACAAATCGAAATGCCGTTCAAGGCCCGTTCTCATAACGAGATCAGCACGTTCCCGCAATATATCAGCTTGACAATTTACGTAGCGGACCTGCGTATGCCGCGAAGAATGAAAAGCGAACCTGCAACCGCACCGGGGGCTACGCTCGATCCCCACGAGGTAGAACGCTTCCAGCGCCTTTCCAGCGAATGGTGGGATCCGAACGGCAAGTTTCGCCCACTGCATCAGCAAGGGCCCGCCCGACTCACCTTTATCCGCAAGACCTTAATTGAGCACTTTGGGCTCCAGTCCGATTCGCTTAAGCCATTACAAAACATTACAATTCTTGATATCGGCTGCGGAGGTGGGCTTGTCAGCGAACCGCTCGCCCGCCTCGGCGGACGCGTAACGGGGATCGATCCCACCGCGGATTCTATTGCCATTGCCCGTCGCCATGCGGAAGCTCAAGGCCCTTCCATCGACTACCGCGTCGCCCGTGCCGAGGATCTGAGGGCTGGTGGCGAAACCTTCGACGCAGTGATCTGCCTAGAGGTGATCGAGCACGTCCCCGACGTGGGAGCCTTCCTAAATGTGATCACTGGGCTCGTTCGGCCGGGCGGCGCATTCGTACTTTCGACGCTCAATCGAACGTGGAAGTCTTACTTGCTGGCGATCGTGGCAGCCGAATACGTGCTGGGTTGGCTGCCCCGCGGTACCCACAATTGGCAGCGCTTCGTGACCCCGGAGGAGCTTGGCCGCCATCTATCGGCTATTGGATTCAAGCCGCCGCAGTTCTCCGGTATCGTCTACGACATTATTCGCGATGAGTGGCGTCTCGATCCCGATACCGACGTCAACTATCTGGCCACCTCTTCCCGCCCGGCGGCGTGACTGCCGGCAGAAACTCGCCGCTCCTGGAGCGAGCAGGGGCACCGGGCCCGGACGTGCGTGAAAAGGAAATTGGTACCGCCTCCCCGACTTGAACGGGGGACCTCTAGATCAACAATTTAGAGACACACATTGATTTTAGGACACCTCGAAAAATAACCCATACTCCGATTTATGCGAGTCTGATGCCTGACAGATTGATTCGGGCGGGGCACGATGGCGCAGATTGGGTTTTTCGATTCCGACAGGCGGCTTGAGCTTCTGTCGAAGAAAGGTGATCG
>JAAERO010000079.1 GCA_024230315.1 Hyphomicrobium sp. | reverse complement strand
TTGAATGTCCGCAAAGCAGAATGGGACTTGATCCGCGCAAACCATCAGGGCCAGCGGCAACTGCGCTGCATCAAACAGGCCGGACACAAGACTGCTCCTGACCTCATGTCGAAACTTCAAAAAATCCTTGCAATGCAGGAGGCATCCACACAGGACATTGACGGTCTGCGCCTCGTGGCCTTGGTCCCCCTTTATGAGAAAAGGGCGTCGGTTCGGAGGGACTCGAACGGCGCCCAAATGGCCACAGCCTGGGGGAGGCAACTTCCGCAGGGGGGAAACGGAAGGTCGCTATCTTTGGATTCGCTACGTCCCACTGGAACGTTGCGGGGCCAGCCGCGGCCGGAACTAGTGCACCGGTCACAACTCCAGCCTCTCTCCGCGATACAGTCATTGTGATGGACGAATGGAACAGCGAGACAGCCGAGTGGTGCTCGCGCGGCTGGCCAAACTACTCGACGACGCGACTATGCGCGGGCTGAACTGGCAAGTCGACGGCGAGAAGAAAAACCCGCGCGCGGTCGTGCGAGCGGGTCTGCGTTCTAAGGACCTCTTGGCCGCCCGCAACAAATCCGAGTAACGGTCATTCTACCGCATGAGGCGTCAGCGCTCCGACGCAATTCGCCTCACTCCGTGCGTAGCTCAACGCTTTCTGCATCGATGCTGTAGCTCACGTCTGCGAGTCCGGTGGAGGCCGTCTCGGTCTTCATTGTTCCGATCACAGTGACGGGATCGAACAACTGATCGATTTCCAGGCCCTTTTCGGTCTTGACGTAGACGATCTGGTTAACCGGCGGTGCGGGAACGTGGATGCACGCGCCCACGTAAGGCACCAACAAGAACTCCTTGATGCTCGTCCCATCAAAATAGAGCGGAACCACATAGCCGCTGATGCTCACGCGCTTGCCGTTAAGCTCCGCGACAACGCGCGGGGATCGGTCACCACCGGGCTGCCGGCGCTTCATCGACATCCAGTTCCCTTCCTTAATCGGCGGCGGAGGTGTGGCGTCCTCGGGCGTTGTCGCATCGGCAGAGGGCGGCATCGCATCGGAGAAGGAGAAAAAAAGCTCGGGCCTTTTTTGCGGTGCCGTCTCTGCCGGCGGCATGAGCTGCGCCCATTCGAGCTCCAAAGGCGGATCGGCCGCGCGCACGCTGATCGAGAGAACGAAAGACGCAACAAGCACAAACACGATTCGAGCCGTAGACATATTCGTCATTGCCCATTCCTCATGTTAGGTCCTCACCAACATGCCATCTGCCAACGATAGGCGATAGGCGCGCAATGCCGGTAACAGTCCGGCGAGAAAACCGCCCACGACAATTGCAACCAGGGTAAGCCACTCGCGATATGTCAGGGGATCGATGCTCAAGAACAAGCCGTAGGCGCGGTCCACGTAGGGCTGGAGCACAGCCAAGGCAGCGTAGAGCAGGATTGCGCCGAGGACCACGCCCGCTAGCGTTAGCAGCACGGCCTCGGTGGCGAGCAGGCCTAAGATGGTCGCCGGGCGCGCGCCCACGGATCGTAAGATCGCCATCTCGCGCCGACGTTCATTGAGTGTGGTCAGGATCATCGTCACCATGCCAAGCAGCGCGGTGGCAACGACCATGGCGGAGACCCACAGACAACGCCGTTTCCGCCGTGCCGACGAGCTGCCAAAGCTCCTGCAGCGTCACGCCGGGCATGATCGCGGACAGCGGCTCTGCGCGATACTCGTTTATCATTCGTTGCAGCCTGAAAGTGGCGAGCTTCGACTTGAGGCCGATCAGGGCCGCTGTGATCGCCTTTGGCTTGAGCGACAATGTGCGCACCTCTTCCGCCGACATCGTCTCGCCCGGCATGGGGATGCCCTGCTTCCAATCGACATGGATCGCCTCAATGGCCTCAAGGCTGACGTGAATGGTCCGGTCGATGGGTGTGCCGGTCTTCTCCAAGATGCCGGAGACGCGGAACGGCTTGTCCCGATGCTCCACAAACGAGACCGAACCGCGCCCGTGGGCGACAACGATGGGGTCGCCGACATGATAGGTCAGCGCCTTGGCGACGTCGGCGCCGATCACGGCGTCGAAGAGATCATCGAACGGCCTGCCATCCACAAAGGTGATGGGCCGGCCATGGCGATACTTGTAGTGTTTGAAATAGTCGAAGGTCGTCCCCAGCACACGAAAGCCGCGATGGCTATCACCCAATGACAGAGGGACAACCCAGGCAACCTCGGGCTGCTTGGCGATGTCCTCAAGGCTCCTCCAGGTGATGTTGTTGGTGGCGTTGCCGATGCGAAAAACGGAATAGAGCAACAGCTGAATGCCGCCGCTACGCGCACCGACGATCAAGTCGGTGCCGGATATCGTATCGGCAAAGCTTTGGCGGGCACCCGTACGGACCTTCTCAACGCCTAAGAGCAGCATCACGCTAAAGGCAATCGCGAGCACAGTCAGTGATGCCGTCAGCGCGCGGTTGCGCAAGGATTGCATGGCAAGCCGAAGTACGATCATGCCGCGGCACCCCTGCCCGTGACTGCGACATCTTCCATGTGCAGCACGCGATCGAAATGGGAGCCCAGCGTCTCCTCGTGGCTGACCATGATCAAGGACGCGCCCGCCGCGGCGACCTCTGCAAAGAGGAGATCCAGGAAAGCGTCTTGTCGGACGCGGTCCAGCGCAGATGTGGGCTCGTCAGCAACGATGACCTCAGGACGGCCGATTAAGGCGCGCGCTGCCGCCACACGCTGCTGCTGACCGACGCTCAAGCTCGCTGTCGACATGCCGTCGAGGTCCTCGGTTTCGAGGCCGAGGCCGGCCAGCAAGCGGAGAGCTTCCTCCTTAATCCGCCCGTTCGGGCTGGCGCGTTCTCGGCGCTTTGCAGCAAAGCTCAAGGGGAGCAGCACGTTGTCGATGATTGAGCCGTAGGGCAGCAGATTGAACATTTGGAAGATGATGCCAAAGTGTTCAGCGCGGAAATGATCACGTGCCGCGCTCGACAGCTTCGCGGTGTCGGTGCCCAAGATTTCAAGGCGCCCCGACTCGGGCGTGAGGATGCCGCATAAGAGGCTCAAGAATGTCGACTTTCCAGCCCCTGACGGCCCTGTCAAAAGCACGCGCTCGCGCGCGGGCAAGACGAAATCATCGATTGTCAAAGAGAACGAGTTTGGGCCGGGCCAGCGGAAGCGGACATCCGACATCTTGACGATGCCGGACGTCCCGCCAGCGGGCGCAGCTTCGTCCGCGTTTCGGGGCGAAGGCTGCGCCATCACATCATGCTACCGAGGTCGAGCGTCGGCTTGTCGCGGCTGACCTCGTAGGTGCTTTGGGCCTTGGCCGTGACGACGTTGACCGTCAGCTCGTTGGCACCGGGAAAGGTTTTGAAGTAGTCGAACCCGATCGACGTCAAATTGGCCGGTTTGGCACAGTCGAGAACGTAGGCGACGTGGAACTCCGTGTGACCACCGCGCTCGTCGTCATCATGATCCGCATCGGCCTGCTCGGCATGATTCTCTTCGCCGTCGTCATGTACGTCGCCGCCTTCAAGCACAACTCTCACCTCCGAAACGGAGCAGCTTGCAGACGCGGGAAGCTTGAACAAAGCAAGCGGCTTGGCGAGCTTGGCCTTCGCTTTCTCAACTGCGGCCTTTTGCTCCTTAGTCTCTGCCTCGTGCTCGAAGCCGACGAGGTCCATGCCGGGCATCTTGAGCTCCATCGCGACACGTTTGTCCTCGACTGCAATGTTGAGCGTGCCGTGGCCGTGCACGTGGCTACCAAGCTCGCGATGCTCGTCCTCGGCGCGCGCGGCCGAAACCAAGGCAAGCGCGCCAATCACGGCAAGAGCCGTCATGATGTTTATTCGCATCCCGTATTTCCTTTCAAATCCCGCATCTTGCAGGTTGCGCCCGTACCAATGAGGAGGGCTTGCTTGAATGGATGAATGGTGCGTGTCGTCACACGGACGTTGCAGCAGAAGGCTGCGACACGCGCGGCGCGATCGGCCGAGGGCCGTTAGACCAAAAGGTCAAGGGGAGGAGCACGCGCCTGGAAATAGACCGTGTCGTTGCCACGCGCGCGCACCGCTGGGCGAATGTGAAGGTGCGCCTCAATTGCAGTGGCAGGCGGCCTAAGTGCCGGCAGTGCGTGTAGAACGACCGAGCCGGCTACGCGCGTCGACCAGCAGATCGCGCACGCCGTATCGTCGCCGCGGTGATCAACAGGAGGACATGGCCGCCGTTCAGCTGGCGCGCAGGCTCCATGCGTGATGGCCTGCGCCAGCAGGTTGTCCACGCTCGGGCTCTCGTGTGCATGCGTATGCCCATACGCCAGGGCTGCCTGCAGCACAAGGGCGAGCAGAGCGAGGTAGCCGAGGCTGGGACGAAGCCTGAAGAATCGCATTCTGTCTCCGGTCGCGCGAGCTCATCAAATAGGCCGAGAATGAGGCCAGCGCAAGACAAGCCGTCAAGCGGGCGCTGCACCGACCCGTCGAACCAGCTCGCAGCAAACAATCTGAAAGCGGTGGGCGCGACGCCCAGATGGTCTGCCCCTCGTTGCAATGCCAGTTTCTAAGTTCGAGTCCGGCGCAGTCTCGCGTGTGGCCTTCGATGTCCGCTTTGGGTCCTGTCTGTGTAAAAACGCGTGGCCTGCTATGATTCTCTTGCTGAATCGGCGGGGGAATTCATGAAGCGCTTCATTGCAGGGACGGATCGCGGGCAATCGACGCTGTTGCCCGAATGCCTCGATGACTGGATCGATGAGAACAATTCAGT
>JAAERO010000078.1 GCA_024230315.1 Hyphomicrobium sp. | reverse complement strand
TGGCCGCCTTGTCGCGCGATGTCTCGAAAACATGGTGGCAAGACAACCACTCACGATGCGTCGCCTCATTCAAGACACCCACGAATGCCGGGCATTCGAAGGTGTCTCCTATTGAACCGGACTAAAGCGGAGAGGTATGACGAGCAGCGGTACGGTCGACAAGAGTTGATTCAAGTGCTTGAGCGGAGAGTTCGGTTTCTGAGAACCCTTCAGAAGGGGGATCGCGCACATATCAGTTCTCCTACGCAACAAAACACAACTCACCCGTTCAGCCTGCACGCACGTGCAGCCGATTCCGAACGACCCGTCACCCGAGTCGTTTGCTAATACTCAACGGAGGAGTTGCCCCCCCCTCCCGTTTCTCTCATCGATTCGGGTTTTGCAAAGATCGCCAATGCGATCCCAAAACACCGAGCTCTTAAATCTCGTCTTCCTCAGCGCGGCGCCTTGCTGCCTTGGGAAGTTCGTACGCAATACCCCGCTCGGACTTGGCCTAGTGAGAACAGGTTTACTTCGTTACGTGCGACCCGTTCCCTGCCCGGAAAGTCTCAAGATGACGTCCCGTCTTGGTGCTCCCGCAGGCCGCGATGTGTGCCTTGGGAGCGTGACGTGCGTGCAAGACTCCCTCTTGGCACGCAGTCTGCGGGCTTCGATTGTGAGAGGGCCATAAGGCCCATCCACAGCTTGTGCACAGCATGTAGAATTCGTACGCCGATAACCACATCACAGACAATGCTGTGATCGTTTGTGAATCTTGTTCTACTAACGGTTGAGACAATTTCGTCACATGCCCGCCATGTTGACGCCACATACGATCGATGGCCGTTTCCGTCCGCTGCGGCGCTAGATGCGCAGCGTCGTCACGATGCTTGAGCTTTGATCGAGGGTCCGGCAGCCGGGGCAGCGAACGGCGATCTCAACGAGCCTTTGCAGCTCAGCTTCGCTAAGGGCATCGCGCAAATCGAGGAGGCGCTCGATGCGGCCCCTTGTGGCACACGCACGATGAGCTGTGAGGTTCTCTGTCGCGATGTCTCTCAGAACTGCAGCAGCGCAACAGAGGTGCATCGGCGTCGATGCCAAGCACCGCTTTCGCAAGTTGACAGATTAGCTAGCCGTCCAGATCAGGCGGAAACCGCGGGGGGCCCGTACGTGTTGGGGCCGGGATCGCCGGGCAAGAACCCCAGCTCGATCAGCCACCAAATTGGGCCGATGAGCGTAATGAACATGATGAGAGACCACCAGCCGGACTTGCCGCGATCACGGAAGCGCTTGATGCTAATGGCGATCGCAATCCACAACCCGACGACAAAGTATACAAGGTAGGCGATCCACGCCGGAGTTAACGCCGGGCTTGTAAAGTCAAGCGTTGGTTGGCCGTCAGCGCCGGTGACGGTCACGTCTTCCCAAGGGACCATCACCGATACAATGATCGCAATAAGAACGGCCAAAATGACGACCGCCAGGTAGCCAAGCCAGAACTGTCCCCTACCGATGTGTCCATCAAATGAGAAGAGAAGAGCCATGACCGTATCCAACTTCCGACGATTGGGCAGTACCATGGTAGCAGCAGCTTCACGCACATGTAAGCCATAGTCGAACATCATCGGCGGAACGTGTATATCGAGGGCGTTCCAGCCATCACTGGTAGCACCATGTCTGTAACCTACTATTTCATTAGCGATCTGCACATTGGCGGTGAGGAAGCGCTCAGCGTCTGCGACTTCGAAGACGAGCTGATCACGTTTCTCAAACGCCTTGAGCACGAAGACGGTAACAAGGAGCTCGTCATTGCCGGCGACACATTTGGCCTTTGGGAATACATGCACGTTAAAGGGCCCGAAAAGCTCAATGCTGTCATCAAACAGTTTCCTCGCATCTTCGAGGCGTTTCGTAGCTTGGGAAAGACGACAAAGATTACTCTGATCCCCGGCAATCACGACTACGAGCTTGCCTGCTACGATGACTGCGTTGAGATTTTGAAACCCTACAATGTTCACCTCGAACAGGTGACGTCGATCATTCGCGAAGTTGGAGGTAAGAAGATTTGGATCGAGCACGGCATGCAAAGAGATCCATTCAACTCCATGCCTCAGTTCGGCAATCCGTTTGCGCAGCCGGTTGGATTTTACATCACGACGTATTTTGTCGGTAACGCGGGGCTTTACTCGAAGCTGGGTCGTTACAATTGGCTCAAAGACCTCCAGTCAGTGTACCCCAACGAATTGGTGCCGAGTTGGCTGCTGTCCAACTATTTTTACAAGGAGATGAACCCTATCCTGCGCTGGCTGCTGTTACCTTTCCTCCTGCTTTTTGGTCTATCGGTGTTTGTGTACGCCGGCGCTGTGCTGGAGTGGCTTGGGATAACCAACACAAACATCTTCCTAAACAACTTCATTTTCTCCTCGCTTGGTTTGGTGGGCAGCCTCTTGCAGCTGTTCCTCATCATCAATGCCGTTCTATTCGTCGTGGCCCTGATAGTCGCCGTCCCGCTCTTCCTGATTTCGCGAGATGTTCGCCGCACCCTAGAGCGCTTCAACATACTTGTTGATGAGGACAATTTGAACGTTCAGAAGGAGGAGAACTATCTGAAGGCTGCTCGAGACGTCTTTGAAAAAGATCCCGAGACCGTCATCTTCATCTACGGTCACACGCACCAGCCCTCGTTAACAAAACTTGGCGAGCGCGTTGTAATAAACACAGGCACTTGGTTGAAGCGGCTGGACCATGTGCCGGCCCGCCTTCTGTATCTGCCTGGAATCTTTGTGCCGTCGTATTGTCTGAACTACTTCAAGATCAGCGAGGCTGACGGCCAGATCGTGATCGACTACGGCATTTATGAAAAGGATCACGGACAGGAGTTGGACTTGTTGCAACGGATGCTGGCGGCGAGAGCGGGCGTCGATGACAAGGAGCCAATTCCTCGCAGGACCGTGCTCGGCTTCTCTGAGGCCTGAGCGGCCGCGCCGCTCGATATGATGTGCTCATCTCCGAGTAGCCGGCCAGGCAATCGGCGGTCGTCTATTAGGCGCCGTCCTCTATGGTCAAATTTGCCGGGGCCGGGACGTCGCCTGACTCCGATAGAACGGCGGCCAACACACGCGTTGAGGGGAAGTTTGCAAAGACGATCACCAAGATCGCCGTGATGGGAACGGCAAGAAACATGCCCACAATGCCCCACATCGCGCCCCAGACGAACAGCGACAAGATCACGACAAACTGACTGAGATTGAGTGTCTTGGCGGAAAGCCGCGGCTGCAGAATGTTGCCGATGAGGAATTGAATGACCCCGATGGCAGCCAGCAGGATGAGGAACGGTTTGAAGTCTCCAAATTGCAACAAGCCATAGAGTGAAGGAAGAGCCGTTCCAATTATTGAACCGATGGTCGGAATGAAGTTGAGAATGAAGATAAGAAACGCCCAAAAGGCAGCATGTTCGAGGTCAACTGCGACCATCACTCCATACGACAAGATAGCCGTAAGGGTGCTGACGAAGGTCATGATCAAAATGTAACTTTGGATGTCGCGTCCCATGCGATCGAGCAGCGCGCGCACCTGTTCGCGCCGCGCCTCATTGCGAACAATAGCGTTGAGCTTGATGTTGAAGAACTGCTGTTCGACCAGCAAGAAGATGACGTAGATGAATACGACGCCAAACTGGCTGGCGAAGTTGGTCATGGCCGAAACGATCGATGCCAGCAATTGCCCCAGCCCCAATTGGTTCGCGATCCCTTTGAGGAGTTCCTCGTGCTTCAGTCCTGTATAAGCAGCGACTTTATTGAGCAGAAGGTTCAAGCTATTCGCAAAGTCAGCAGAGCTTGCACCAATCGCGGTGACATTGGTGATGACCACGCTCATGGCAAAGAGACTCGCGGCCAACATCGTCAACAATGCAAGCACAAGCGAAAGGCCGCGGAGCGGTCCCAGCCAGCGTGACCACAAGCGCTGGTAGCCGTTAGCCAGGGCGTTGATGAAAAACCAGAGCAGCAGTGCCACCGCCAGCGGAACGAGCACCCCTGCGCCATAAACCAGCAGCACGACGACCGATAACAATAGGCCAGCTATCAGGAATACTTTGGTGAGGGCGCCTTGCGGGACCGGCTGCCTAGCATCTTCGGGAGAAGCAGGACGTTGTGCCGGCTGATCTGTGTTGGGCATGCATGTTCCTGGTTGGACGCACCTCTTTGTTCGCTACCCCTATTGCGACGGGGACGCAACAGGGAGTGGCAGGTGAACGGGGGATCGCCGGCCCAGAGGAAGAGAACTTGCCTCTGGCCTCCAGCATGGCCTACTTTGCGTGGCTGTCAGCCCGGAGGTTGGCTCGTGAGCACGGGTTTCCACTTTAAAAATTGGTATCGGTTTGTGATGATGGCCGGTCGCCATTCGCCGAAGTCTGGTTCGCAACGATGACGAGAAACCTATCCGCGCATCTCAGGCGTCTCGAAGCCGAGTCCATTTCGATCATCTACGAGGTGGCTAGCGAGTTTCGTCACCCGGTGATGCTCTATTCGATCGGCAAGGATTCGGGCGTGATGCTGCACCTTGCCAGCAAAGCCTTCCAACCCGGCCGCCTACCGTTCCCGCTGATGCACGTGGACACGACGTGGAAGTTCCAGGAGATGATCGCATTCCGCGATCAAATCGCCAAAGAATTCGGTTTTGAGCTGATCGTCCACGTTAACAAGGAAGGCTTGGAGCGCGGCATTAACCCCATCGATTCCGGATCGGCGGTGCACACAAACGTTATGAAGACAGAGGCGCTAAGGCAGGCGCTTGATGCGCACGGCTTCGACGCGGCAATGGGTGGTGCGCGACGCGACGAGGAAAAGAGCCGGGCGAAAGAACGGATCTTTTCGTTCCGTGGTCCTAACCACACTTGGGACCCGCGCAATCAACGGCCTGAACTTTGGCACCTGTTCAACACCAAGATCCGGCGCGGCGAGTCGATGCGCGTCTTCCCGCTTTCGAATTGGACTGAGCTTGACGTGTGGCAATACATATTCGCCGAAGACATTCCTTTGCCTTCGCTCTATTTTGCCCAAGAGCGGCCGGTCGTTAACCGCGCGGGCAGCCTGATCATGGTGGATGATGAGCGCTTCAGGCTTGAGCCCGGCGAGCCTCCGCAAATGCGCCGCGTTCGCTTTCGCACGCTCGGCTGCTATCCCTTATGCGGGGCGATCGAGTCCGATGCCGCAACGGTTGCCGACATCGTGCGTGAGATGCATTCGGCTCGGACATCTGAGCGGCAGGGGCGGCTGATTGACGGCGACAGGAGCGCCTCCATGGAGCGCAAGAAGCGAGAGGGGTATTTCTAATGGAGATGCTCGATCGCCGCGACGCGAGTACCGGCGACATACCTGTGGCGTCGAAGGATCTCTTGCGCTTCTTGACGTGCGGCTCGGTTGACGATGGGAAATCGACACTGATCGGACGGCTTCTTTACGACACCAAGCTCATCCTCGAAGACCACATGGCGACTTTGGAGTCTGATTCCCGCAAGTTTGGGACGACCGGAGACGAGGTGGATCTCGCGCTCCTACTCGATGGTCTGGAGGCTGAGCGCGAACAGGGCATCACTATTGACGTTGCCTATCGGTTCTTTGCCACGGGGCGGCGTTCCTTCATTGTCGCCGACACACCCGGGCACGAGCAATACACGCGCAACATGGCGACCGGCGCGTCGAACACGGAGTTTGCGGTGCTCGTTCTTGACGCGCGTGCCGGTCTAAGAACTCAGACACAGCGCCATAGCATCATCTGCTCGCTGCTGGGTATCTGCCACATCGTTCTTGCCGTAAACAAAATGGATCTCGTCGGTCACGACAAAGAGGTCTTCGATCGCATTGTTAGGGACTATGTTGCGTTTGCGGATTCCCTGCCGTTCACCTCTGTTGTGCCGGTGCCCATTTCCGCGCGCTTCGGTGACAACGTCACCTCGCGCAGTCCCAATACGCCCTGGTACGATGGCCCCACGCTGCTTGAACATCTGGAGACGGTCGACATCGAGTCGCATGTCATGGCCAAGCCGTTCCGTCTCGCCGTACAGCGCGTCAACCGCCCCAGTGCCGATTGTCGCGGTTTTGCCGGGCGCATCGCCAGTGGCCGTGTGCATACCGGTGATCAGATTGTCGTTGCGCGCGGCGGCACCGTGAGCACGGTTTCGCGAATCATGGGTGTCGACGGAGACGTAGAGGAAGCAGGCGCAGGCGACATCGTCACCGTCGAGCTTGCCGAAAATATCGATGTGGCGCGTGGAGACTTGTTGGGCGATCCGCGTGAACGCCCTGTCGTTGCCGATCAATTTGCCGCCCACATTATTTGGATGGCCGAAGAGCCGTTGCTGCCAGGTCGCTCCTACCTGATGCGCGTCGGCACGGCGTGGACGCTTGCTAGCGTCTCTGCCATCAAGCACAAAATCGACGTTGCCGATATGACCCATCTCGCAGCGCCGACGCTTTCGCTCAACGATATTGGCGTGTGCAACCTGTCGACCTCGGTGCCGGTCGCGTTTGACCCATATGAGGAAAACCGCGAGACCGGCTGCTTTATCCTGGTCGATCGCGAGACCGATCACACGGTCGGGGCAGGCATGATCTCGTTCGCGCTGCGCCGCGCCACCAATATTCATCATGAGCCGCTCGCCGCCGACAAGTCGCTTCGCGCGCACATGAAGCATCAGAACCCCTGCATCCTCTGGTTTACCGGATTGTCGGGATCGGGAAAATCGACGATCGCCAGGGCGCTCGAGGACCGGCTCACCGGCGCCGGCTATCACACATACATGTTGGATGGTGACAACCTTCGCCACGGCATCAATCGCGACCTCGGGTTCACCGACGCAGATCGCGTCGAAAACATCCGTCGCGCCGGCGAAGTGGCGAAGTTGTTCGTCGATTCAGGGTTGATTGTGCTGTGCGCCCTGATCTCGCCGTTCCGTGCCGGGCGGCACATGGTTCGCGATCTGGTCGAGGATGACGAGTTCTTCGAGGTCTTCGTGGAAACTCCCTTAGAGGAGTGCATGCGACGCGACCCCAAGGGCCTCTATTTGAAGGCCAAGTCAGGCGCGCTCAAAAATTTCACGGGTGTTGATTCACCCTACGAGGTGCCTGAGCATCCCGACTTGACGTTGCACACGTTGGAAGCCTCACCCGAAGCGTTGGCCGAGATCGTTCTGAGGCGCTTGCGGGACACGGGGCATTTGTTGTGATGTGTAGCGCCAGCGCAAGGCGCCCGTGCAACCTGTAAACCGGGGGAGGCACATGAGATTTCTCGTTACCGGCGCAGCTGGGTTCATCGGGTATCACACCGCCAAAGCGCTTCTCGATCGCGGCGATGAGGTGATAGGTCTCGACAACCTCAACAGCTACTACGACGTAAAGCTCAAGGAAGCGCGGCTACGCCGACTTGAAGGGCGCAACGGCTTCAAGTTTCACAAGCTTGATCTGGCCGATCGTTCAGGGGTCGAGAGCCTGTTTGCCGAGGAGCGCCCGGCCCGCGTCATTCATCTCGCCGCACAAGCCGGTGTGCGCTATTCGCTGGAAAGTCCGCACACCTATATCGACTCAAACATTGTTGGCACGCTGCACATCCTGGAAGGATGCCGCCACATGGGCGTCGAACACTTGGTCTTCGCGTCATCGAGTTCAGTCTATGGCGCCAATACGGCGATGCCGTTCAATGTGCACCAGAATGTCGACCATCCCTTGAGTCTCTATGGCGCCTCGAAAAAGGCAAACGAGCTGATGGCGCACACGTATGCGCACCTTTATCGCTTACCCGTAACAGCCTTGCGCTTTTTCACCGTGTACGGGCCCTGGGGCCGTCCGGATATGGCGCTATTTTTGTTCACACGCAAGATCCTCTCCGGTGAGCCGATCGACGTATTCAACAATGGCAACCATGCGCGCGACTTCACCTATATCGACGACATCGTCGAAGGTGTCCTTCGTTCCGTCGACAAGGTCGCCGAGCCCGACGGATCTTGGAGTGGCGATCATCCCGATCCGGCCACCTCTGCTGCTCCTTACCGGGTCTACAATATAGGCAACAACAATCCCGTTGAATTGATGCAGTTCATTGCCTGTATCGAGAAAGCGGTGGGCCGCGAGGCGAAGAAGAACTTCTTGCCCATACAGCCAGGTGACGTGCCGAAGACCTATGCTAACGTCGATGCGCTGATTGACGATGTAGGCTTCAAGCCATCGACGCCGATTGAGGTCGGCATTCCCCGCTTTGTCGAATGGTATCGCAGCTATTATGGCTGAATGGGCCGATGCGCGTGCCGGGCGCGACCCGTTACGTGATGTATACGGAGAACGGTAAGGAGCAGGGAGGCGGGCCCGCGCTCGCACAGTCGCATGTCATCAATTCTGGTAACGGGTGCACTTGGTCAAATCGGCTCCGAGCTGGTTCCTGCGTTGCGCGCACGTTTTGGAACGGATCGCGTGATTGCCACGGATTTAAGAGTGCTTCCTTCTCGTGCCGCTGCTGTTGAGGCTCCTTACGATCATCTTGATTGCACCGAGCCGCAGCAACTCCACGAAGCCGTGCGGCGCTACGACGTCGGGACGATCTACCACCTTGCCGCGCTCCTCTCCGCCTCCGCAGAGGCGGCACCGCAGCTCGCCTGGAGCGTCAACATGGCCGGAATCTATAATGTGCTCGAGGTTGCGCGCGCCTATTATTGCCAGGTCTTTTTTCCTAGCTCCATTGGCGCGTTTGGACCATCGACGCCGAAGGACGCGACCCCGCAAGTCACCATCCAACGCCCTACGACAATCTATGGCGTCACAAAGGTCGCGGGCGAATTGCTCTGCGACTACTACGCCAGTCGGTTTGAGGTCGATACGCGAGGCTTGCGGCTTCCAGGTCTCGTCTCCTACGTCGCAGCCCCGGGCGGAGGCACGACGGACTACGCGGCCGAGATGTTCCTCCACGCGATGCGCTACGGGCGCTATACCTGCTTTCTCCAGGCTGGCACACGCCTTGACATGATGTACATGCCAGATGCCCTCGCTGCGATGATTCAAGTGATGGACGCCAAGGCCGGCCTCTTGCACCACCGTAACGCATATAACGTCACCGCGATGAGTGTCACGCCGGCCGAGATTGCCGAGGCGATCCGCCAGCATATTCCCGGCTTCGCCGTTGACTATGAAGCAGATCCCGTGCGCCAAGCGATTGCTGATAGCTGGCCGCGCGCGCTCGATGACAGCGAAGCGCGTCAAGATTGGAGCTGGGCGCCGCGGTATGATCTGGAGGCGATGACGAAGGATATACTCACACGGCTACAGGAGAGTCTTGTCGCCGCGCGCAGTTGATCCAACGGCTAGGAGATCACAATGCCCACCAGCAGATTGACGCCACTCCTGGAAACGAAGCTCGACGCGTTACGCCAATCGGGGCGGTTCAAGGGTGCGGATACCGTGGTGCGGGGCGTGCTGCCGCCGCGCGATGGTAGAGGCCCGCGCTACCTGCTCGAAGGCTATGGCGACAGGCCGTTTCTGCGTATGAACTCCAACAGCTATCTCGGACTATCGCTCGATCGCGCCGTGATAGCGGCCGAGGAGGAGGTTGTTCGCCTTTATGGCACCGGCCCGGGTGCGGTGCGCTTCATCAGCGGAACTTGGGCGCCGCACGTTGTGCTTGAAGCTCGGCTTGCCGCCTTTCATGGCCGCGAGGCCGGGATGTTATTCAGCTCAGCCTACGCGACCGTCATGGGCGTTTTGCCACCACTTATAACCGACAAGACCATCGTCATTAGCGATGCGCTGAACCACAACTGCATCATCAACGCTATTTCGCTCGCCCGGCCGGCGGAAAAACGCATCTACCAGCATCTCGATCTCGACGAGCTTGAACGTCACCTGGCCCAAGCAGCCAAAACGAGCCGGCGCGCCATCATCGTCACCGACGGCGTCTTCAGCATGCGTGGCGACCATGCGCCGTTGGACGAGATCATGAAACTGGCCAACGCCTTTGACACGCTCTTCCCGGAGAACGTCATTGTCGTGGCCGATGATTCGCACGGTGTTGGCGGTTTCGGGGAGACGGGTCGCGGCACCGAGGAGGTCTCCGGCGGCTCCCGCGTCGATATTCTTGTTGCTACGCTGGGAAAGGCCTTCGGTGTTAACGGTGGCTATGTTGTCGCGAGCGATACGATCATCGGATACTTGCGCGAAACATCGCCATTTTACATTTACTCCAATCCCATCACGCCGGGCGAGGCTGGCGCGGCGCTTGCTGCCGTCGAACTCGTTGACAGTCCGCACGGGCGCCAGCGGCTTGATCACTTGCGTGCCATGACGGCCCGTTTCAGGGAAGGGCTGGCACGGATGTGGCTTGAGACCGTTGCCGGTCAGCACCCCGTCGTTCCGTTGATGGTGAGGGACACCGACCGCACCGCACGCCTCGTTGCGCACCTGCAAGCAAATGGGATCTTGGCGACGGGGTTGGGCTATCCCATCGTGCCTAAGGGCGACGATGAGATCCGCTTCCAGATGTGCGCCGACCACACGCCAGCCGACATTGACGAGGCGCTTAGTGCGCTTGAGCAGTTTTCGGGCTGAAAACAGAGTCGGGCTATTTTACGGGTTCGATCTGCCCGCGCAGCTCTCCGTCCGGGTGGCGGGCTGTCCGCACGAGAAGAAACCAACGCCCTGCAATGAGATCGGCGGCCTGCTTATCTGAGAGAATGGCCGTACCATCGAAGGGGCTATTGATACTGCGTAGCCTCAGCACGACGCCGGAGGATGGCCCATGTATGCGGGCCGCGGTGGCGTAAGTGCCAAGCCCGCCATAGCTGCCGCGCCATGTGAGCTTCCTGGTGCTGGTGTCATATACGGCGCTCAGCTTGCCGGAAGCCTTGCTTTCCGTGCCCTGGATGCTCTTGAGTTCGGCTTTGAAGGTCAACCTCTCGACGAAAGCGGCGGACCCCGAGCCTGCGAATATGACCGCCGTCAAGACAAAAATCCCAACCCGTATGCCCGTTGCCGTCATTGCTGGCGTCTCCCTGCACGATCAACCCCGCCAAGATTTGACACGAAAGTTTTGAACTTCTTGTGGCGCTCAGATGCCAAGTGTCCATTTATGCACCCATTGCTGCGGGTGTGGAAGACCTGGGGCGTGCATTCGTATCTTTGCGCCCTTAACCCCTGGATCCGATGGCAAAATGGCGCTAATTCCTCTCCAGAAGAATTCATGCCTACCCAGTAAAAGGCCGTCCAATGACAGAGAAACTCTCAGACATTGCCAACGCCATCGTTGCTCCGGGCAAAGGACTCCTCGCTGCCGACGAAAGCACCGGCACCATCAAAAAGCGCTTCGATGCGATCGGTGTGACCTCCACCGAGGAAACCCGCCGAGACTATCGCGAGATGTTGTTCCGGGACACCGAGGCCATGAAAAACCATGTCTCCGGCGTCATTCTTTACGATGAGACGATCCGACAAAAGGCTGCCGACGGCACGTCGTTCATCGACGTCATCAAGGCAGATGGCGCGGTGCCCGGCATAAAGGTTGACAGCGGCGCCAAGCCGCTCGCTGGTCCCACCGTGGAAATCGAGAAGATAACGGAAGGCCTCGATGGCCTGCGCGAACGTTTCGCGGAGTATTACCAGCTTGGTGCGCGCTTTGCGAAGTGGCGCGCAGTCATCACCATTGCCAACGGCGCACCCACTTGGAACTGCATCAAGGCCAACGCGCATGCGCTGGCCCGTTATGCCGCGCTGTGTCAGGAGGCGGGGATCGTGCCGGTCGTGGAACCTGAAGTGCTGATGGACGGTCCCCACGCCGACCACACCATCGAACGCTGCTTCGAGGTGACCCAATGGATTCAACGCACAGTCTTTCGCGAGCTTTATGACGCTGGCGTTCAGCTCGACGGTATGATCTTGAAACCGAATATGGTGATCGCCGGCCAGAAATCGCCGAAGCAGGCAAGCCCGGAACAAGTTGCCGAAATGACGATCGCATGTCTGAAGACAACGGTCCCCCCTGCCGTCCCTGGCATCGCCTTTCTGTCCGGCGGCCAATCGGACGAGCAGGCGACCCGGAACCTGTCCCTGATGAATCAGATCGGCGGCCTGCCTTGGAAGCTCACATTCTCCTATGGCCGCGCGCTTCAGCATGCGGCGCTTCAAGCTTGGGGCGGCAAGTCAGAGAATGTCGCGGCCGCCCAGCGCGCTTTCACGCATCGCGCCAAGATGAACAGCCTCGCAGCTCTTGGCGAATGGAAC
>JAAERO010000077.1 GCA_024230315.1 Hyphomicrobium sp. | reverse complement strand
CGGGACGCATCGGATTTTGCTTCACCCGTTGGGTGCACCATTATGACCCCGCATCTATTCGCCTAAGATGCTGATGATAATATCTGAATCGGTAAGTTGGGCCTCTCTCTAACCGACTTATCTGGGCAATGCGGGTTGAAATTAAATCCTGGCTTGCCCAGGTTAGTCTTCCCATCCACCCTATTGCGGAGCATTTCATGCGACTCCAAACGCGCCTTAACGGTCTCTCAACACCAATGAGTGCCGCCGAGGCGGCACGAGCCGAAGAGGTCGCGCCCGCCTTGGGATCGATGCCCGAATGGAACCTGGCCGACCTATATAAGGCCCCCGATGCGTCGGAGGTTGC
Source organism: Hyphomicrobium sp. (assembly GCA_024230315.1). Classification (GTDB taxonomy): domain Bacteria; phylum Pseudomonadota; class Alphaproteobacteria; order Rhizobiales; family Hyphomicrobiaceae; genus Hyphomicrobium_A. The sequence goes on along the minus strand of JAAERO010000077.1, from coordinate 12,762 downwards.
CCACGATATTGAGGCTGCTGCGGTCTTGAGCGCGCGCATGAAAGAGCGCTACCAGGGCAAGCTCACTCAGCTTGGCAGGGATGGTGCAGCGCTCGCTACCGCGATCGAGGAATTTGAGCAGCTGGTCGAGATATTGGGGAAGCTCGGCTCATTTGCTGGGCTTTACTACGCGGCAAATCAGGCCGATCCGGAACGTGCCAAATTCTACGGAGATATCTCCGAAAAGCTCACTGCCATCTCGACTGACATCATCTTTTTTGATCTGGAGCTCAATCAGATCGACGAGCCTGCGATGGCCAATGCGCTAAAAGACGCGCGGCTGGCCCGCTACAAGCCGTGGATCGACAACGTTCGCAAGGAGAAGCCATACCAGCTCGAACAGAAGCTGGAGGAATTGTTCCACGAAAAAGGCCAGACCTCGAGCGCTGCCTGGACCCGGCTTTTCAGCGAGACGATGACAGCGCTTCGCTTTCCCATCGCTGGCGAGCCTCAGCCACTGGCACTTGACCCGGTTCTCAATCTTCTAAGCGATCCCGCTGAGGAGAAACGCAAGGCCGCAGCCGAGTCGCTGGCGACAGTCTTCAAAGAGAACGTGCGGCTCTTTACGCTCATCACCAACACGCTGACTAAGGACAAAGAGATTTCGGACCGCTGGCGCGGCTTTAAGGACGTGGCCGACAGCCGGCATCTGGCCAATCGAGTGGAGGCGCCGGTCGTGGATGCGCTCGTAAAGAGCGTGCAAGACAGCTATCCCAAACTCTCGCACCGTTACTACGCAATGAAGGCCAAGTGGCTGGGCAAGGAACGCCTTGCGCATTGGGACAGGAATGCGCCGTTGCCCGACAAACCGGAGAAAATATTCACATGGCTGGAGGCGGAGCAGATCGTGCTGGGCGCCTTTGCCGGCTTCGCGCCGGAAATGGCCGACATCGCCAAGGAGTTTTTCGACAAGAATTGGATCGACGCGCCGGTGCGGTCTGGCAAGGCGCCGGGCGCCTTTTCGGCATCGACTGTTCCGTCAGTTCACCCCTACGTTTTGCTCAACTACCTCGGCAAGCCGCGCGACGTGATGACGTTAGCGCATGAGCTGGGACACGGCGTGCACCAGATGCTGGCTCGGCCGCAAGGGGCGCTCATGGCGCCCACACCACTGACGCTTGCCGAGACGGCGTCCGTGTTTGGCGAGATGCTGACATTCAAGGCGCTGTTGAAAGAAATCCACGATCCCAAGGAGCGCAAAGCGTTCCTCGCCGGCAAGGTGGAGGACATGCTCAACACCGTCGTGCGTCAGATCGCGTTCTACACGTTCGAACGCAAGGTGCACGAGACGCGGCGTCAGGGCGAGCTAACTCCTGATCAGCTGAATGCCATCTGGATGGAAGTGCAATCCCAGAGTCTAGGATCCGCTGTCGAGCTCAAGCCCGGCTACGAGGTGTTCTGGACGTATGTGCCCCATTTCATTCACTCGCCGTTTTACGTGTATGCCTATGCATTCGGGGATTGCCTCGTGAATTCGCTCTATGGGCTCTACGAGGAGGCGGACCCGGGTTTCGTCGCCAAATACTTCGAGATGCTGCAGGCCGGCGGCTCCAAGCACCATTCCGAGCTGTTGGCGCCGTTCGGGCTTGATGCCTCGGGTCCCGAGTTTTGGCACAAGGGCTTGAAGGTTATTGCCGGCATGATTGATGAATTGGAGGCGATGGACGCGAACGTTTGACGCCCGTGACCGCAGGTCGCGCCACGCTGTTGAGAAGGCCGCATTTTTTGGCGTCTGGCGCTGTTATCGCTTGCGTGGCAACGTGTTTTCGCCATTGCGGATCGAGAGTCTTTCGCTGTTATCAAGGTAATGAAGATGCGCAAGACCTTAAATTGGGGGTTTCCATTGCAGTGCATTCGGGGTTAGAAGCGCCCGCCATTGCTGCATAGCAGCGAGTTCAACGTGAGGTGCCGACGTGGCACAGTCGCACGTGGTGGCGAAGGGCGGTGCCTCAGGCACGTCCGACGGCACTTCCAAAAAACAATACTGGGCTCTTGTCGTGGGCTGCATCGGCGTCGTTTATGGCGACATCGGAACGAGCCCACTTTATGCCTTCAACGAGGCGGTCATTGCCGCAAAAGGCGAAAGCTTTGCTGGGCGCGAGGTCGTCTTCGGCGTGCTGTCGCTGATCGTCTGGTCGCTCTTGCTTATTGTCACCCTGAAGTACATTTTCATTTTGCTGCGCGCCGACAATAACGGTGAAGGCGGCACGTTTGCACTCATGGCACTCGCTCAATCGGTGGCCCAGCGCAGTACACCGGTCCTCATGGGGCTCGGCATCGCGGGCGCCTCGTTCTTCTATGGCGACGCCATCATTACGCCGGCCATTTCCGTCGTTTCCGCGATAGAAGGCCTGAAGCTCGTATCGCCTGCATTCGAGGATCTCGTCCTGCCGCTGACCATCGTCATCCTGATCGGATTATTCGCTGCACAGTCGCGCGGCACCGCAAAGGTTGCCACGTTCTTTGGACCGATTACCATCGTTTGGTTTATTGCCCTTTTTGTCGGAGGGCTCGTGCAGATCATCGCTAATCCTGACGTTCTGGTGGCGCTCAATCCCTGGTACGGGGTGAGGTTTGTCTTCAAGCACGGCCTGATCGGCTTCATTGTTGTCGGTCTCGTTTTTCTCGCCGTAACGGGAGCTGAAGCCCTCTATGCCGACCTTGGCCACTTCGGCCACAAACCAATTCAGACCGCGTGGGTCGGGTTCGTTCTGCCGGCGTTGACTGTCAACTACTTCGGCCAGGGGGCGCTGGTGCTTTCGCGGCCCGAGGCGCTCGAGAATACGTTCTTTCTTCTCTATCCCGACTGGGCCCTCGTTCCAATGGTCATACTTGCAACGGTCGCGACCATCGTCGCGAGCCAGGCGGTGATCACGGGCGCCTTCTCGGTGACGCGACAGGCCATTCAACTCGGCCTTCTGCCGCGTTTCGGCATCATGCACACGTCGGAAAGCATGGCCGGACAGATCTACTTGCCGCGCGTCAACTGGATAATGCTCATTGCGGTTTTGCTGACGGTCGTGGTCTTCAAGAACTCGAGCAATCTCGCATCCGCCTATGGCGTCGCAATCGCGGCGCAGATGGTTATCGAATCTCTGATAGCGTTTTTCGTTATTTGGCGGATGTGGGGTTGGAAGCTATGGCAGGTGGCGCTCGTGATCGTGCCGCTTTTGCTCCTCGAGCAGGCGTTCCTCGCTTCCAACATGCTGAAAGTTCTGGAGGGCGCATGGATTACGGTGTTCATGGCGGCCTTGGTTGGTCTTATAATAGTGACCTGGGTCAAGGGTGTGCACCTGCTCGCCAAGCAGACCCGCAAAAACGAGGCCGATCTCGATTGGCTCCTGCGCAAGCTGGAAGCCAAGCCGCCGCAGCGGGTGGCGGGCACGGCAGTGTTCTTCACGGCCGACCCGATGGCGGCGCCTACCGCGCTGATGCACAATTTGAAGCACAACCGCATTCTGCACGAACGCAATATCGTCCTGTCCGTTAAAACCGAGGATATACCGCGTGTGCCACGCCACGAGCGGGTGACCGTTGAGCGCATCTCAGACTCCTTCCTACGGGTGATCGCTCGCTACGGGTTCATGGAGACGCCGAGCGTGCCGAAGATTTTCGAGCAATGCCGGCGCAAGGATCTCAATGTCGACATGAGCGCGACCTCGTTCTTTCTGTCGCGTCGCAATTTGCGCACAACGTCCAAGTCCGAGATGCCTGCCTGGCAAGATCGGCTGTTCGTGGCACTAGCGCGCAGCTCCGAGGATGCCACGACCTACTTTAGAATTCCGACTGACCGCGTCGTGGAAGTGGGAACGCAGGTCGCGGTCTGAGTTTGTAGGCACGCCCCGCATCCCTTGCAGACCTATCGCGTGCGCATGATATGTCGTGGGCTGCCGTGTGCTACGGTCCCACCAGGCGAGACGTCTCATGGACGAGGAAGAGAACCGCTTTTCAGCGCGTGCTGCGCGCTACGTGCGCGTTGGCACCAATGTCGGCGCGGTCGCGGCACGCGTCGTGAGCGCGCGCCTGTTCGGCGTTGGGCAAGATAGCGCACGCAATGCTGCCGAACTTGCAGCAGCTCTCGGCGGGCTGAAGGGTCCGCTCATGAAGGTGGCGCAGCTGCTGTCTACCATTCCCGAGGCGCTCCCGGCCGAGTACGCGCGCGAGCTGGCGCAGTTACAGTCGGGGGCTCCGGCCATGGGGCCCGCGTTCGCAAAGAGGCGCATGCGCGCCGAACTCGGCCCCCACTGGACGTCATACTTTGTGAGCTTCGACATAGCGGCCACCGCGTCTGCTTCGCTAGGACAGGTCCACCGTGCTATGGCGCACGACGGCCGGCAATTGGCCGTGAAGCTTCAGTATCCAGACATGTCGTCGGCTGTCGAAGCCGATCTCAATCAACTCAAGGCGATCTTTCTGATCCATTCGCGCATGAACCCTGCGATCGAGACCGGAGAGATCTTGAAAGAGATTTCCGCACGGTTGCGCGAGGAGCTCGATTACGATCTGGAAGCGCGGCACACGCAACTATACGGCAACATCTTCGCCGATGATCGCCAGATCCGCGTGCCGGACGTCGTGCCGGAACTGTCAACGAAGCGGCTCTTGGTTATGACCTGGCTGGAAGGCCGCAAGCTTCTAGACTACAAGACGGCGCCTCTGGAGGATCGAAACGCGATTGCTCGGGCCATGTTTCGCGCCTGGTGGTATCCCTTTGGTCACTACGGCGTCATTCACGGCGACCCGCACTTGGGCAACTACACTGTGTTTGAGCGAGAGGGGTGCCCGGCCGGCATCAACTTGCTCGACTACGGCTGCATTCGCAGCTTCCACGTATCGTTCGTGCAAGGTGTTATCGACCTCTACAAGGGCTTGTTGACGAACGACCGCGACCTTGTCGTGCACGCATATGAGACGTGGGGATTTAACGGCCTGTCAAACGAGCTGGTCGAGGCGTTGAACATCTGGGCGCAGTTGATTTACGGGCCGCTATTGGACGATCGCGAGCGCACCATCGCCGAGGGCACGACGCCAGGCGAATATGGGCGCAAGGAGGCGTTCACGGTGCATAAGATCCTGCGTGAGAAAGGCCCCGTGACGGTGCCGCGCGAGTTCGTCTTCATGGATCGCGCCGCAATTGGCCTTGGCGGCGTGTTCCTGCATCTCAACGCGCGGCAGAACTGGTACCAGCTCTTCAACGACACGATCGATGGTTTAGTGCTTGCCGATGTGGCGGCGCGCCAACGCGATGCCTTCGCGAATGCGCGCGTCCAATTGCCAGAGGTAAGCGGGTATGATCGTTTCTTAAAGGCTTGGTAGGAGAGAGGCCGCGATGTTCCGTTTAATGCTAGCGGCACTTGCGTGTGCACTGGTGCTCAAAGCCGCGGCGCTGCCCGCCGCGGCGATGGGCGAGGTCGAGAAGGCGCGCGAGCTGGCAGAGGCGCTGTGTGCAGGGTGCCATCTCAATGAAGGCCAAGGCGAAAAGCAAGGGCCGATGGGCATTCCTGGATTTGGCGCGGTTGCGAACCGCCACGGTCAGACGCAGGAAGGCATCGTCATCTGGTTAAATTCAGCGCCGCCGATGATGCCGGACCATAAGCTCACGCAAGACGAGATGTTCGCGCTTGCAGCTTATATTATGTCTCTGCGCGAACGGCCCTGAAGCGTTACAGGGCAGTGGCCACCGACAAGCCAATGGCGCCCGCAAGAAACGCGTCTGTGCCGCCGCCCGCGCAGATAGAATTCCGCGATAGTGCTTAACTCACGCTTAGCCGCGTCAGTTGTGATGGGCCGACACGGCCTGGAGCACCTCGCCCGAAAGCTCACGCGCACTAGAGTGCGAGACGTCACCTAGGCTCAACATCCCGACCATGCGCTTTTTGTCATTAATGACGGGAAGCCGGCGGATTTGCTTCTGCTCCATAATGTGGATGGCGTCATCTAGCTCTTCGTCGTCGCGGCAGAAGACGATGCCCTGGCTCATCACCTCGCGGGCGGTGAGTGCATCAGCATGGTTGCCGTTCGAAAAGCCGCGGCAGACGATGTCGCGGTCAGTGACCATGCCGATCAGCCGGTCGTTTTCTCCCACCGGCAACGCGCCTATATCGTGCTCGCGCATCGCCTTGGCGAGTTCGGGAACCTTCGTTTCCGGGTCGACCCATTGGACGCCCTTGTGCATTGCATCTCTTACTTTCATGGCGGATCTCCTCGTGCTTGAGAGCATTCCTCCCAATCCCGTCGAGTATTTGTGCCGCCGTGGAACCCGAGGCTCATTGACCGGCATCAATCGCCGCAGGCGGCGGCCGTCATAGGCAGCACACCCTTTATGTGGGGATCTCGACCTGGGTACTACAAGGTACCGGGGGACCGTTTGGCTTGATAGAGCCCGAACATTGGGGTACGAGGAACAAATAACGAATGCTGAACCCAGGAGGGGAAACGTGGGGATCGATCTATCTGGCGGCCATGCTGCAATGGACTACGAAGAGTATGCTCGAACGTATCTGCGGTTTATCTTGTTCATCAAGGTGAGCGTCGTGTTTATGGTCATCCTGCTTGGTGGAATGGCGTACTTCCTCGTTTAAACTTAGCCCTCAAGCCCAGCGGTGATTGACTCCCGCGGCTCGATGGCCGCTCGGCATCTCCCGCACAACCGGATTTCTCCATGGTCACCATAGCGGTAACAGCGGAGGGGGCAGACGAGCCGCGCGTCGCGGTCTCGCCCGAGACGGTCAAGAAGTTTACGGCCCTAGGCTGCAAAGTGAGGGTCGAGACGGGCGCTGGTGCACGCTCACGCTTTTCCGACGAGCACCTCAAGACTCAAGGCGCCGAGATCGTCCCAAGTGCGGCGGACGCGCTGCGCGATGCCGATATCCTCTTGAAGGTGCGCAGACCGAGCGTTGAGGAGGTCAAGGACCTAAAGCCCGGCGCCGTCGTCGCTGCGATGCTCGATCCTTACGGCGAACGGGCAGGCCTTGACGCGCTCGCGGCAACGAATGTCGCGCTGTTCTCCATGGAGTTCATGCCGCGCATCACGCGTGCTCAGTCGATGGACGTGCTCTCGAGCCAGGCAAACCTAGCCGGCTACAAGGCTGTTGTTGACGCTGCAGCTATGTTCGATCAAGCCATGCCAATGATGATGACAGCGGCGGGCACGGTTCCCGCCGCTAAAGCATTCATTATGGGCGTGGGCGTCGCGGGGTTGCAGGCGATTGCGACGGCACGCCGAATGGGTGCACAAGTCACGGCCACAGACGTTCGCCCGGCCACGAAGGAGCAAGTCGCTTCACTCGGGGCCAAGTTCGTCGCGGTTGAGGACGAGGAGTTCAAGCAGGCGCAAACGGCAGCTGGCTATGCCAAGCCCATGTCAGCCGAATATCAGAAGAAGCAAGCCGAGCTTGTCGCATCGCATATCAAGAACCAGGACATCGTTATTACGACCGCACTGATCCCGGGGCGTCCTGCCCCGCGGCTTATCACGCGCGCGATGGTTGAGAGCATGAAGTCCGGCGCCGTCATCGTGGATCTGGCCGCTGAGCGCGGTGGAAACTGCGAGCTAACCAAGCCCGGCGAGGTTGTCGAACACAACGGGGTGCGCATCTTCGGTCCGCTCAATCTCGCCGGCGAGATACCGGTCAACGCATCGAGCCTTTATGCCAGGAACCTCTTAGCTTTTCTCGACATCATGATCGATAAGACCGAGAAGGTCCTGAAGGTCGATTGGGACGACGAGATCGTCAAGGGGACGATCGTCGCAAAGGACGGAAAGATCGTGCACCCGAACCTGCAACCGCAGGGAGCAGCCTGATGAAGAATACGCTTGCAAAGTTTGCCGCTGCAGCCGGCGTGCTGTTGGCTTCGAGCGCAACAGCATTTGCAGCCGGCGGCCTCGGAGGGGAAGTTGATCCCGTCGTCTACGAGCTGATGGTGTTCGCGATGGCGATCTTCGTCGGCTATTACGTTGTGTGGAGCGTGACACCTGCCCTGCACACACCGCTTATGTCGGTGACGAATGCGATCTCGTCTGTGATTGTGGTCGGTGCGCTCTTGGCCGTCGCCGTGGAGCATGGCGGCATCGAAAGCTTCACGACGTTTGACTCCAACTTAACATCGAAGATCTTCGGGCTTCTCGCGCTCGCGATGGCGTCCGTGAACATATTTGGCGGTTTCCTCGTCACCCGGCGCATGCTCGCCATGTACAAGAAGAAGGGTGACAAGCGTTGAGGATGCGCATGACCGGTCTGGGGGCCCAAGGCAATGTCGGCTAATCTCGTCGCGGCGCTCTATCTCGTCTCGGGCGTGCTGTTTATCTTGGCGCTCAGGGGACTTTCGAGCCCGGGCACGTCCCGGCGCGGCAACCTCCTTGGCATGATCGGCATGGCGATCGCGATGGGCACGACGCTGGCGATTGCGACGCCCCAGCTCGACATCACCTGGTATCTGATCGCGGGTGGCATAGGTGTCGGTGGCCTTATTGGGGCGATTACGGCGCGGCGCATTCTGATGACGGCAATGCCCGAGCTCGTCGCGGCCTTTCACTCGCTCGTCGGCTTGGCAGCGGTGTTCGTGGCAGCGGCGGCTCTTTATGCGCCGGATTCCTTTGGTATCGGTGAGCGTGGCGGAATCAACGTCATCAGTCTCATCGAGATGTCGCTCGGCGTCGCTATCGGCGCCATCACGTTTACCGGTTCGGTGATCGCGTTCGCTAAGCTGTCGGGCCGCATGTCAGGCAAGCCGATTACCTTGCCGTTGCGTCATGTCATCAATCTCGCGCTTGCCGTCCTTTTGGTCTGGCTCGTCTATACGTTCTGCCTCTCGGGCGGCGACTCATTGCTATTCTGGGCCATCGCTGCCACAGCCATGCTGTTAGGCATCCTGATCATCATCCCGATCGGCGGCGCCGACATGCCCGTAGTCGTGTCGATGCTCAACTCCTACTCGGGCTGGGCGGCCGCCGGCATCGGCTTTACGCTTTCAAACATTGCGCTCATCATCACTGGGGCGCTGGTGGGCTCTTCAGGCGCCATCCTTTCCTACATCATGTGCAAGGGGATGAACCGTAGCTTCATCTCCGTGATCCTCGGCGGCTTTGGCGGCGAGGTTGCAGGCCCTGCGGGCGGAGCTGAGCAGAGGCCCGTCAAGCTCGGCGGGGCCGATGACGCCGCCTACGTCATGCGGAATGCGGGCAGGGTCATCATTGTGCCCGGCTACGGTATGGCAGTGGCGCAGGCGCAGCACGCCCTACGGGAAATGGCCGACTCTTTGAAGGAGGCCGGCGTGGAGGTGAAGTACGCGGTCCACCCCGTCGCAGGACGCATGCCCGGCCACATGAACGTGCTGCTAGCGGAGGCGAACGTGTCCTACGACGAGGTGTTTGAGCTGGAGGACATCAACAGCGAGTTTCCCCAAACCGACGTCGTCTACGTCATCGGTGCCAACGATGTGACTAACCCGGCTGCCGAGGATGACCCCGCCTCGCCAATCTATGGCATGCCCGTGCTGCAGGTTTGGAAGGCCAGCACGGTGCTGTTCAACAAGCGCTCTTTAGCGTCGGGCTATGCCGGCATCGACAACCCGCTCTTCTATCGTGACAACACGATAATGGCGCTGGGCGATGCCAAGAAGATGACGGAGCAGATTGTCAAGTCGCTCGCGCACTAAGGGCGATCGACCCTTGGCACTAGCTAGCTAGACGGTGTCCGAATATTCCACTGGCCGCTTGCGCCTTGGAGGCTGATACTACGCCTCAGGGAGATGCACCATGGTGCGCGTCGTCTTTACGCCGAGCTTGCAACGCCACATCGCGTGCTCCCCAAGAGAAGTCGAGGGCCGCACCGTTCGTGAGGCGCTCGAAGTTGCTTTCTCCGGCGATGCGCGGGCACGCAGCTATGTGCTCGACGACCAGGCGGCTCTTCGCAAACATATGTCGATCTTCATCAATGGCACGCGCATCCGCGATCGCGTTCGGCTTTCAGATGCGGTGCCAGACGATGCTGAGATCTATAACTTGCAGGCGCTCTCGGGAGGGTGATGATGAGTGACCGGATTCTTGTGGCTACCCGCAAGGGGCTCTTTTCGATTGAGCCCTACGGGACGGGCGGTGCGCGCTGGGCGATATCGAAAGTGGACTTTCTCGCCGACAACGTTTCGATTGCTATGGCGGATACACGGGACGGCTGCATATATGCCGCGCTTGATCACGGCCACTTCGGCGTGAAGATGCATCGCTGCAAAGCGGACGGCGCGTGGGAAGAGTGCGCAACGCCGACCTATCCGGAAAGGCCTGAGAGCGCGACCGACACGGATGCTTGGGGCAAGCCAATCCCTTGGACGACGGTGAAGATTTGGGCACTTGAGACGGGCGGTCCCGATCAGCCGGGCGTCTTGTGGTGCGGGACCCTTCCTGGCGGTCTTTTTCGTTCAGACGACGGTGGGACGAGTTGGGAGCTTGTGCGTTCACTTTGGGACCGTCCCAAGCGGAAGAAGTGGTTCGGTGGTGGCGCAGATCTTCCTGGCATACATTCGATATGTGTCGATCCACGCGACGCTAGGCGTGTTCAGGTCGGTATCTCGTGCGGTGGGGTGTGGGAGACGGCGGACGGAGGCGAGACTTGGGATAGCGTCGGTCGGGGCATGCGGGCTGCCTACATGCCGCCCGAGCAGCAAGACGATCCCGATATTCAGGACCCGCACTGCCTGGTACAATGCCGCTCCGGTCCTGATCGCCTTTGGGTGCAGTATCACAACGGTATTTTCCGCTCCAATGGCGGCGGACGCATCTGGGAAGAGATCAAAGAGGCCGGACCTTCGACATTTGGCTTTGCCGTCGCGGTTCACCCTGAAGATCCGGACACGGCTTGGTTCGTCCCGGCGGTCAATGATGAAAAACGCATCCTCCTGGACGGTAAGGTCGTTGTTACGCGCACTCGCAATGGTGGTCAGAGTTTCGAAACGCTTGGGAATGGATTGCCGCAAGAGCACGCCTACGACCCTGTCTACCGACACGGGATCGATGTTGACAACAAGGGTGAGCGCCTCGCCTTCGGCAGCACGACAGGCGGTCTTTGGATTTCAGAAGACGAGGGCGATTCGTGGCAGTGTGTCTCCCGAAATTTGCCGCCTGTTTACCGTGTACGATTTGCGTAGGCGACCGTGACACCATAGCGGGAGAAGGTCATGCGTATCGGCGTTCCAAAAGAGATAAAGGTTCACGAGTACCGCGTCGGTTTCATCCCTGCGAGTGTGCGTGAGGCCGTCGGCCACGGGCACAACGTGCTTGTTGAGACGGGTGCCGCCGAGCGAATCGGCGTGAGCGACGATGACTATCGTAAAGCGGGCGCACAGATCGCCACGTCGGCCGCGGAAATCTATGAGACGGCCGAACTGATCGTGAAGGTGAAGGAGCCCCAGGCTAAGGAGCTCAGGCTGCTGCGCGAAGGCCAAACGATTTTCACCTATCTCCACCTCGCGCCCGACCCGCATCAGGCCAAAGCGCTTATGCATTCAGGCGTGACGGCCATTGCGTATGAGACCGTGACGAGTCCGCACGGCACACTACCTCTGTTATCTCCTATGAGCGAGGTTGCCGGCCGCATGGCAATTCAGGCTGGCTGCCATTGTTTGGAGATGGAGCAATGGGGCCGGGGCATGCTGCTCGGCGGGTCGGCCGGTGTCGCGCCGGCGAACGTTGTGGTGGTCGGTGGGGGCGTTGCGGGATTAAACGCGGTGCGCATGAGCATTGGATTGGAGGCCGCCGTCACCTGCATCGATATCAACATCGAACGTCTTTATGAACTCGATCATCGCTTCGGCGCCGCGATCAACACCATCTTCTCGACGCGCCAATCAATCGAGGACTACCTGCTCGAAGCCGACCTCGTTATTGGAGCCGTACTCGTTCCGGGCGCAGCAGCGCCGAGGCTGGTCAGTGAGCAGCTCGTGAAAAGCATGAAGCGCGGCTCCGTAATCGTCGACATCTCCATCGATCAAGGCGGCTTTTCTGAAACCTCTAAGCCGACGACGCATGCACACCCAAATTACGTGAAGCATGGTGTCGTGCACTATTGCGTGACCAACATGCCGGGCGCGGTGGCGCGCACGTCCACCTTTGCGCTCAACAATGCAACGCTGCCGTTCGTGCTAGCACTTGCCGACAAGGGTATCGTGGGTGCGCTGCGCGCAGATCCGCATTTGATGGCGGGGCTCAACGTGCACGAAGGCAAGATTACGCATTCGGCTGTGGCAGAGGCATTGGGAGCCAAGCACGTGGAAGCCACATGTGCAATCGAAGGGTGAGCTAACCTCTCGACGGCACCCGCGCTTGGGCGAAGCCGAAAAAATGCCGGGCAACATGTATGCCCGGCTTGGGAGGGTTGAGGGAATTCTTTAACCCGCATTCCCCAGGTAGACGCCGGATATCTGCTGCGCTACTGGCGTAATTCCGTTACGATTCAGTCGTTTGGGGCTATGATTTGGGGGCAGTCTTGTCACACCTTGCGGGTGAAAGCGAATACAGTCGTCTTGGGCTGGATTTTGACCGTCGCGTGAAGCTGGAATTCCAAGGTTGCCGGATCAGTTCTGACGGTAGGCTGCTGCTGTTTCGCGAGCTTGATGAGGCTTGCGGCCTGCTTGAATTTGCTGGAACCAAATTGCACGATCCACGCTGCGGTCATAACCGGTTACATGGCGTCGATGCTCTTTTGCGCCAATCGGTGTTTGGTCGGTTGG
>JAAERO010000076.1 GCA_024230315.1 Hyphomicrobium sp. | reverse complement strand
CCGGGACGCATCGGATTTTGCTTCACCCGTTGGGTGCACCATTATGACCCCGCATCTATTCGCCTAAGATGCTGATGATAATATCTGAATCGGTAAGTTGGGCCTCTCTCTAACCGACTTATCTGGGCAATGCGGGCTAAGTGTCACCTGCCGCCCGTGATAATTTGCGTACTCTTGCCTCGGCCTTGAAGGCGAGCGGTTCGGCCGGCAAGCACGATCATCCGGCCGCAGCGTTTCTCCTTGTCACCGTTTCCATGGTGCTCCTCGTTGGCATTGTTGCGGTGGGGCGCAGTGCGGCGCTGTCGGGTATGGACCCGGCCCAGGTGCTCTTCTTCCGCAATTTCTTCTGTGTGGTGTGGATGCTGCCGCTCTTTGCATGGCGAGGCCTATCGCTCGTCAAGACGAGCCAGTTCCGGCTCTACGTAACACGCGTCATGCTGAGCTTCATCTCGATGACGGCGTTCTTCCAAGCGCTCGCGTTACTCCCCATCGGCGAGGTGGCCGCAATCAATTTCCTTTCGCCCCTGTTTGGTACGCTGTTTGCGGTTCTCCTGCTCGGCGAGCACGTCGGTACGCGCCGATGGACCGCGCTTGCCGTGGGCTTTCTCGGTGCGATGATCATCCTGCGGCCCGCGGGTTCGGCGTTCGGCTTTGGTCATATTGCGGCGCTTGTTTCGACCCTGGCGATCGGGGTCATTGGCCCGCTTGTGAAGCAGCTCACCTCGACGGACGATGCTGATCGCATCGTCTTCATCACCAATCTCCTGCTAACGCCGCTATCGCTCATACCAGCGCTTTTCGTGTGGACCTCGCCGCCACTGGAGTTGTGGCACCTGTTGGTGCTGATGGGCCTCTTTGCGGTCCTCGGACACATGATGCTGGTGCGCGGCCATGCCGTTTCCGATGTTTCTCTGGTCATGACATTCAAGTTCAGCCGCCTGCCGTTTGCGGTGCTTCTGGGCTACCTGGCGTTCGGAGAACTCATCGACGGTTGGACCTGGGTTGGTGCCATCATTATTTTTGCTGCTGCTCTCTACGTCACGCATCGCGAGGCGAAAATGGCGCGCAAGAACAAGGCGATTGTGCCTGATGAGGACGTCGATCCGCAAAGCCTGACGCCGTTGCGCTTAAAGGATTGAGTGCTTGCGCGCCGCAGGTCGTGCGTGGTGCACGAGGGTCTACTGAAAAAACGAGGCTGCCGAGTGTTGCCTTGGCCGCGGCGCTCCCCTAAATCAGGCCCGAGCCGCCCGCAGAAGCGGCGCAAAATGCTTCTTTTCAGAGTTGAGCCAGCCCCTCCGGGTAAGTAGGTGAGGTCCGTAGAGCGGGATGGCCGCAAGCATGATCGCTGACGCAGGTAACTTCCTCAACTTCGAGCAGTTGGCTGAAGGTCTGGGCCTGAGCAGCTACGGTCTATCTGTTCTCAAGATCATTGGCGTCGACATCGTGTTGGCGGGGGACAACGCCGTCGTCATCGCGCTTGCATGCCGGACACTTCCCCCGCGCCAGCGTGTCGTAGGCATCATCCTCGGTGCCGCCGCGGCCGGCATCATGCGCATTGGGTTCACGCTGGCGGTCGGATCGCTGCTCGGCGTGCCCATTCTGGCAATGGCCGGCGGCCTCATTCTGTTCTGGATCGCCGTGAAGCTGCTCTTAGCAGAGGAGGCGAGTGAAGATAGCGCACGCAGTGGCGAGACTCTGTGGGACGCGGTGAAAACTATCGCCATCGCTGACGCTGTTATGAGTCTCGACAATGTCCTTGCCATTGCCGGCGCTGCCAAAGGTGACTGGAGGGCACCTCGAACAATGGCGCTTTTGGCTTTGTGGGTGCCGGCGGCGCGGCGTCAGGCGCGGTTGCGATGCTGGTCTGCCGCCTTCGCGGTGGCCTTTGCGTTGCCCTCAGGCCGTCTTGCAACGCCTTGGACGCAATTGGGGTGTCAGGTAGCCGCCATTCGTTCCAGGCTCACCATACGGCGCATGTTATAGACGAGATTCTGCAGCCCGATCTTTGCCGCCGCCCGCTGGAAGCCGATACTGCGCACGATGCGCCCGCCCGGTGCCGTCTCCTGGGCACCGAAGATG
>JAAERO010000075.1 GCA_024230315.1 Hyphomicrobium sp. | reverse complement strand
CATCGTCCTGAGAGACGGCCAAGACCTCATCCACCTCATACACCTCATCCACCCCATCGAGCGCATCAGGAGCAGATAGGGATTACCGCGCCCCAGGTTGAAAATCAGCTGGGGAGAGGGCTGGGGGTACGAGAAAACTTAGACGCCTTCTGTTCTTATGTTCCAGCATTCTTGCGTCCGTAGCGTTCATATCGTCCATATCGTCCATATCGTCCATATCGTCCATATCGTCCGCAATGTCATGTTGCCAGGTTCATATCGGCAAGTCATCGTGGATTATTGATGTAGATTATTGATGTAGATCGGCGAACAACAGCGGACAAGCAGGGACACACAAAACGTCGATCGCACGCCTTGGCCGAAGTGCACGCTCGTCTTCTGTGACGCTCAAAGGTAATCTGTCCGACAAGTCCTGACGGGGAACACGCCTGATTGGTGACGATGAGCCAAAAACACTCCCTTATGCAAAGGCCTCAACTAGTCCCATGGGCGCTGATGTCAGACAGTGGCATTTGGAACGTTGCGAAGCCAAGCTTCAGTAGCGATGCATGAAGAAAGAGGGAAAGAGTATTCAGAGGAAATGAGTTGGTGGCCCATTAGGATGGGTTCGATCTCATCACGCAGGATCAACTTCTGACCTACAAGTTCGCCGTCAAGCAGGAACTCGCGAATGAATTCAGCGTTATGGGAGAAGACTTCCAAGAAGTACTGGGTGAAAGTGCCTTTGATGTGACGATTGAGTATTTTAGGAGGCACGTCTTTGGCAAACGCTTGTCGCGCCAGACCGCGATCCGAACGACCGGATGCGAGCACATAGCTGGGAATGGCCAGACAGAGTTCGAAGATGGGTTGAGAAATAAGCGGATGGACAACATCAATGAACTGCCTGCCATCGAGAGGATCGTGGTAGAAATGTTGACTGTCGACGACGCCAAGGATGTGGTCCACTTTACCTGGCGGAATACCATCAGCACCTTTGATCCAGGGATGTTTGAAACGGTCTTTATCGACCGCGCGAAGCGCCTCCTTGTTTAGGAAGGGCGCATCTTGAAACCACTCTTGATAGGGATCGTGAGGCTGCTTGCGCACGCCATATCGGAACGCATCTGCCAAAATGGCTGGGATGGTGCTCTTAATCGCGATGGCGCGGTCTTTTGTCGTTCCGATTGGTCTCCAAAGCCCATGGCGCCGCCAAAAATAGTCCGCCACGGGAAACGGCGTAGGTGAATTATAAAACAACTGATCGCCACCGTTTCCCGTCATGATGACGTCGGCACACCGTTCCTGTGCAAACGAAGCCATACCTCTAATGTCATAGCCGCTCTCGACATAAAAAGACGGTCGTGACGTGGTTAGCATTTCAATATTGTCGGCGATACAAACGTCTGAGGGATCGAGAACTTGTTCCACAAGTTCACAACCTGAAAATGCCGCAGCGGAGCGGGCATAATCCCGCTCATCACCTCTACGTCCTGGAGTAATGTTGTTTGCACAGATAATCTGAGACGGGTTAAGGCGCCGCCGCAGGCCAGATAGTAAAACCGCGGAGTCGAAACCTCCCGATAATCGCTCAACGATTTTATCGTAGGTGGACCCCCACGATATCAAACAGGCATGAACAACAGAGCGAAGTTCGTTGGCCGCGACCGTTGGATCTTCAAATTTCCAAGTATCGCAGAACCGTTGAGGCGCCCAGAGAAAGGCTCGATCCTCACCTTGCTGGGATAGTGTGAGGCACTCGCCGCCTTGTAACTCGTAAACATCCTCCCATCCGGTCTCGCGGACTTGCATCCGGTGATACATAAGGTAGGCGTGAACAAAGCTCCAGTTAACCGACCCTGGCAAGAGGTGGAGTTGCGCGGCATCTTCGATGTCGGAGAAAAAAGCGTGCACGCCCTTAAAAGACGTGTAGTAACACGGCAGACCTTCACTAGGGTCACGTAAAATCCGAAGCTCGTCCCTCTTGGAATCAGCCAAGAACGCAACGTATTTCCCCCAATAGTTATCAATAAGCGATTGCCCGCCGGTTTGCAGGATGCGGTCACCTTCGGCAGCACTCATTGCGCTGCGTGGACCTGTGTTACCGGCATCGGAGGCCGCATCAAATAGCGTACCGAATATCACACCTCTGTCTTCGGGAAGCAAAAGTGCTGTTAGCGCAGTCGGACGTGTTTGCCGATGAAAAATCCGCAGTCCTGGAGCGGTCAGGCTTGTTGCCCAGTCTGGAAGCTGAGCCTGAATGCGACAGACAATTGAATTGGCAGTGGCGGCCGCACGCTCATTGGCTGGGTCCCAGCGAAACGCCAGATAGCGAAGCATTAGGCTGAAACCTTTCAGCTAGAGCAGAGGGCACCTCGAACAATGGCGCTTTTGGGCACCTCGAACAATGGCGTTTTTCGCTTTGTGGGCGGCGTGAGGTGCGGTTGCGGTGCTGATCTTCTGCCTTGGCGGCATCTTTTGCGTCGCCAGCGGGCCGTCTTGCAACGCCTTGGACGCAATTCGGGCCTCAGGTAGCCGCCATTCGTTCCAGGCTCACCATACGGCGCATGTTATAGACGAGGTTTTGCAGCCCGATCTTTGCCGCCGCCCGCTCGAAGCCGATGCTGCGCACGATGCGCCCGCCCGGTGCCGTCTGCTGGGCGCCGAAGATGTGTTCGACACGCGCGCGCACTTTGCTCTTTTTGCGATTGGCGTTTTTCTGCCGCTTGCTGAGCAGACGTCCACGCACGCCGCGCTTATGAATGCGGCTGTTTAAGCCCTGCTGTTTCAGTTTCTCTTCGGTTTCCGCCGAACGGTAGGCACTGTCGGCAAAAACATCGTTCGACGTGTTGGTTTTTGTCAGCACATCATCGAGCTTCCCGCTGTCGTGAACCGAAGCGTCCGTCACGGCGTGGCGGCGAATGAGCTTGTGCTTGGCGTCAGCATTCACATGGTTCTTGTAGCCGTAGAAGCTCTTGCCGTGCTTCTTGGTCCAGCGCGCGTCTTTATCCTTTTGGCTGTTCTTG
This sequence comes from Hyphomicrobium sp., assembly GCA_024230315.1. GTDB lineage: Bacteria > Pseudomonadota > Alphaproteobacteria > Rhizobiales > Hyphomicrobiaceae > Hyphomicrobium_A. The sequence goes on along the minus strand of JAAERO010000075.1, from coordinate 45 downwards.
GCGGGCTCGTCTTGCCAGCCTTCGGGTGTCTTGCCGGCTTTGATG
>JAAERO010000074.1 GCA_024230315.1 Hyphomicrobium sp. | reverse complement strand
GCAACCTTGGAATTCCAGCTTCACGCGACGGTCAAAATCAAGGTCGAGACGACTGTTTTCGCTTTCACCCGCAAGGTGTGACAAGACTGCCCCCAAATCATAGCCCCAAACGACTGAATCATAACGGAATTACGCCACTAGCGCAGCAGATATCCGGCGTCTACCTGGGGAATGCGGGATAAAAACATGACAATGAGAATCAGGAGATCGGGGAATAAAAGCCACGCAGAAAAAGGAATCCTCAAACCGTTTCAGCGTTCATTAAATCTGCTCTAGATCCCCCTACCCGGTCCTTTTTGCCCATCACGGGGATCGCCCGACTCGGGTTTCCTATATTCGAAATATTTTTCCGTCTTGGCTCTAGCGCCCGCGATTTGAGCACCCGTCAGTCTGCACTCATTATTTTTGTCAAGAAGCACAAAAGCCCGGTTGGGCTTCTCAACAAACTCGGCCCGCGTCAGTTTTCCGTCGCCGTTTGCATCGTAATAGTCAAAACCGACCGTCTCAAACATCCGGTCGGATTTAACAATACTTTCAAACACCGTTCTATCGATGATGCCGTCGCGATTGGTATCGGCAGCATCGAACAGCTCTCCCGCATATGTCTTCCATTCTTCGCATGTGACGACATTGTCGCGGTTGCGATCCCAGCTTCCTGCCGCTGCAATGAATACCGCGTCAACATCGCTCATTGATGAGGCTCCGGAACAGCCGACGAGCAGCAAGAAAAGCACGGTGCTCATAAAAATTTGGGTTCTATCTTGCCGAGAGTTCATCAATGCGATCATCGTAAGCGTCCGGCCACCACCGTTGCTCAGCGCTGCTTAGCGTATCGCCATGGCAGCAATTGGTCGATGCGAT
>JAAERO010000073.1 GCA_024230315.1 Hyphomicrobium sp. | reverse complement strand
TCGGAGAGATTGTACAGCGTCTGCACGACGAGCATGCGGAACAGAACAATGGCGTCGATGGGCTTGCGGCCGGCGTTGGACTTTTTTGTGTCGTCCGGCGTCATAACAACGGCCTCGATGTCGGCGCGAAAGCTCTCCCAACACACGAGCTTGTCGATAGCCTCAAGCCGATCACCCCTCTTCGACAGCAGCTCAAGCCGCCTGTCGGAATCGAAAAACCCAATCTGCGCCATCGTGCCCCGCCCGAATCAATCTGTCAGGCATCAGACTCGCATAAATCGGCGAATGGGATGTTTTTCGAGGTGCCCTTTGTTGTTCAGCTTGATGTTGCCGGCTTTCTGCGAAGCCGCGTCAGCCGCAAAGTACAACGTGAGATCTTCATGGGCATAGTTGACGGTCGTGGCCTGCGGAGAACCGTCGGGGCGAATGGTGGCCAGCACCATCAGGTGGTGATGCTTGAGTACGTCGAGGATCTTGGCTTCGAGTGTTTCGTCCATGGGAGCCTCCCGGAATCCGGGCTCCATGGACACTTAGCCTAAGTTTGCCAATGCGGCCTTGACCGCGCGCAAATCGTTAAGGAAGCCGCAAAGATCGCTCCCCGCTTGGGACCCTAAACCTTCAGGTGTCAGACGCCGCGAGGTGGCCGCGCTTGCCTCCTCTCGACGTCATCCCCACACCCGGTAGCAAGTGCTGCGCACCTCACGTATTCTCCCCCGACATGGCCGATATCTTAGAGAAAATCACACGCTACAAGCTGGCCGAGATAGCGCGCGCCAAGAAACGCGCGCCGCTCCACGTGCTGGCTGAGCTGGCGCGCAGCGCCCCGCCGGTGCGCTCGTTCGCCGGCGCAATTGAAGCCAAGCATCGTGCAGGCCAACCCGCGCTCATTGCCGAGGTCAAGAAGGCGAGCCCGTCCAAGGGACTGATCCGCGCCGATTTCGATCCCCCAGCACTCGCCAAGGCCTACGAGGCTGGCGGGGCCGCCTGCCTTTCCGTCTTGACCGACGCTCCCTCGTTCCAAGGCGCGCCTGAATATTTGACGCATGCGCGGGCGGCAACATCGCTGCCCGCGTTGCGCAAGGACTTCATGCTCGATACCTATCAGGTGGTCGAGGCGCGCGCCTGGGGCGCCGACTGCATCCTTATCATCCTGGCCGAGGTCGACGACGCGACAGCCCATGAGCTGGCCTCGGCCGCCAAGGATTGGCACATGGACGCCATCGCTGAGGTGCACGACGCAAGCGAATTGGAGCGTGCGCTGAAACTTGATTGCCGGCTCATCGGCATCAACAATCGCAATCTCAAAACGTTCGAGACGACGTTGGCGACAACCGAGAAGCTGGCGCCACGCGTGCCCACCGAACGCATCGTCGTAGGCGAAAGCGGGATTTTTACGCCCGACGACATCGCGCGTCTCACTCGGGCGAACGTTGCGACATTCCTTGTGGGCGAGAGCCTAATGCGCCAAGACGACGTGGCCGCCGCCACGCGCACGCTGCTCGCGCCTGCTACCGGCTAAACGCTAAGGACCACACCATGACGAAGAGCAGCAGATTGAGCCACGTGAACGAGGCAGGCGAAGCCCATATGGTCGATGTGTCCGACAAGCCCGTGACGGCGCGCACAGCCATCGCCGAAGGCTTTGTTGCCATGAAGCCGGAGACACTGGCGTTGCTTAAGAGAGGTGATGCGCCGAAGGGCGACGTGCTCGCTACCGCGCGCATCGCCGGCATAATGGCGGCCAAGCGCACACACGAGCTGATCCCACTGTGCCATCCCCTCGCGCTGGCCAAAGCCACCGTCGATCTGGAGACCAATAGCGGGCCACCTGGCGTGCGCGTGGTCGCCGAGGTGAAGACGACGGGGAGAACGGGCGTGGAGATGGAGGCGCTGACGGCGGTCTCGGTAACCTGTTTGACGCTCTACGACATGCTGAAAGCGGTTGATCGCGCCATGATCCTTGAGCGCATTCGCCTGATTGAGAAGTCTGGCGGGCGCTCGGGCGATTGCCGAGCCGAGCCGGCGCCTGAACGGAGCTCCTGAGCAATGTCGCTCCTCCCCGTTGAAGAGGCGATGAAACGTATCCTTGACGACGCCTCACCGACAGCGACACAGGACGTGCCGCTGCTAGACGCCCACAACCGCGTGTTGGCCCAGGACGTCACCGCAATGCTCACACAGCCGCCGTTCAACGCATCGGCTATGGATGGCTATGCGGTGAGCGCTGACAATCTTGCAAACCTGCCCACTTCATTGAGGGTCGCTGGAGAGTCGCAAGCTGGATGCGGGTTTACGGGAACGGTGGAACAGGGCGCAGCCGTGCGCATCTTCACGGGCGCCCCGTTACCCATCCGAACAGATACCGTAGTCATCCAGGAGAACACCGATCGCCAGGGCGACACGGTCATCATTCGTGAGGCGCCGCGCCCCGGCGCCAATGTCCGCGCCATGGGCGGTGACTTTCGCAAAGGGCAGACGCTGCTCTCCGCCGGACGCCCCGTTGACGCACGCGCCATTACACTCGCCGCGGCCGCTGGTCATGCGGGGCTTTCCGTCCGGGTTCGGCCACGCGTGGCAATCCTGGCGACCGGCGACGAGCTGGTTGAGCCGGGCACGACACCCGGTCCCGATCAGATCGTGGCCTCCAATGCGTATGGGCTCGCCGCGTTAGTCGAACGTGCCGGCGGTTCGCCCCAGCTTCTAGGCATCGCAGGTGACACGCGCGAAGCACTCGACGCCAAGCTGCAAGCCGCCTCGGGCGCAGATGTGCTGGTCACCATCGGCGGGGCTTCGGTGGGCGACCGCGACCTTGTGCGGCCCACGCTCGAAGCGCGGGGCATGACACTCGACTTCTGGAAGGTCGCCATTCAACCCGGCAAGCCCATGTTGTTCGGCCGTATGGACGCCACGCGTGTATTGGGGCTGCCGGGCAATCCCGTGTCGTGTCTGGTGGCAGCGCGCGTGTTTCTCGTCCCCCTCATTCACCGCCTGCTCGGACGCACCGATTCGCCTCTGCAAGAGACGATCGCCGTGCTCACCCGCGATTTGCAGGCCAATGGCCCGCACCAGCATTACATGCGCGCCAAGCGCGCGCCCGATGAGACCAGCCCACCGCGCGTGAGCGTGCTGTCATCCCAAGATAGCGCCCATCTGACGGGACTTATCGCCGCCGATGTACTGATCGTGCGTGCCCCCAACGCACCTTCCTTAACCGCAGGTTCGGAGGTCTCCGTGTTATTTCTCGATTTCTGAAATCCCCCCACTTTTCGGCCCCTCTTGCGGAACGCCACGCGAACGGCTAGGGTATGTTCATGCTTTGTCCATGCTGTCGCGGCATTTCTTTCCTGATCGCATCTTCGCGGCACCAGGCACTGGAGGCCCAATGCTAACCGAAAAGCAGAAAGAGCTTTTGCTCTTCATCCATTCCCGCATGCAGGATTCGGGCGTGCCACCGTCGTTTGACGAGATGAAGGACGCGCTCGACCTCAAGTCGAAGTCGGGCATTCACCGTCTTATTACGGCGTTGGTGGAACGCGGATTTATCCGCCGCCTGCCCCATCGCGCTCGCGCCATCGAGGTCATTCGTCTGCCTGAGAATACGGACCAGGGGCCCGTTGAACGTCGTGCTGGCTTCCAGCCAAGTGTGATCGAGGGCAGCCGCATCCGCGACATGAGCATGAGTACGCCACCTTCGACCGTCATCGACAGCCGCACTGTCTCCGTTCCCGTCATGGGGCGCATTGCGGCCGGCACACCCATCAGCGCCATCCAGAACCACAGCCACGATATTGCCTGCCCGCCCGACTTGCTCACCAACGGCGAGCACTTTGCCTTGGAGGTGAAGGGTGATTCCATGATCGAGGCCGGCATCCTCGACGGTGACATCGTCGTCGTTCGCCGCTGCGATACCGCGGAGAACGGTGACATTGTCGTCGCGCTGGTGGATCAAGAAGAGGCAACGCTCAAGCGCCTGCGCAAGAAGGGCACAACTATTGCGCTTGAAGCCGCAAACCCCGAATTCAAGACCCGCATCTTTGGGCCCGATCAAGTTGATATTCAGGGACGTCTCGTTGGACTGATGCGGCGCTACTGAGGCTTTGATACGCGCTTCTTACTGAAGCGCGTGGTGCGTCGCAACGACCAGGGCCTGTCTCCCCGCATTTGCGCGACCGTCTCGACGCGAATGTGCCCGTCCTCCTCAATATAGACCGCGTGCGTGCCGCCCCGGCGCACGGCGAAGAAATCAATCAGTACCGCGGGACCATTGCAGCCGCGGGTATTGGCAAAGCTTGCAATGAGTATTTTTACGCGCTGGCAGTCATCCGCTAGGGCGGCCGGATGACGTGCGACGGCGACCGTCACGCCTTTCACCAAGGCACGACAGCCCACTGCGTCGCACTTAAACCTCGACGCCTTCATTGCCTCTTTGGGTTCGCGCGTGTCACCGTCATGCTCAAGCCAACGAATGAGTTCAAACGAAGGGCGTCGCGAACCCACCGCAGAGAGCTGTTGATCGCCTCTACGCACGGCTACAAGCGCCCCATCGCGGGCACTCAAAACGTCTGGCCGCTGCAAAGTCGGCGCCAACGCGACGCCGGCGGCAACCAACGCAGCGCCCAACAAACGCCAGCGCGTCTGCCAGAGCACTAGCCATAGACCACCAGCCACCATCAGCAGGAACGCGAAAGTCGGCATGGCCGGAATTCGTCCAACCGCGCCCGGAAAGCTCCCCACGCGCGACGCAACCCATGTCATGCCTTCGATGCCCAGCCCCATTATCCACAGCGGCAGCGTTTCGAGACCAAACGGCATGGCCACAAGGGACGCCAGCGCGGCCGGCATGACGATCAGGTTGCATAGCGGAATAGCAATGAGGTTGGCGAGCACGGCATATTGCTGGCTCTGGTGGAAGTGATAGGCGGCGAACGGCGCCACGGCAGCACTCGCCACCAACGTCGACAGCACGATGCCCACCAAGAATAACGCGAGCCGCGTAAGCGGTCCGCGTGGGACGAATGCTCCCTCTCCGCTATGGCGAATCGCCTCGTAGAAGGCAACGAGGCCAGCAACAGCCGCAAACGATATCTGGAAACCAGTATTGAACAGGCTCTCAGGAAAGAGGATCAGGATCACAAGCGCGGCCAGCACGACGTTACGTAGTGCCAGCGCGGGCCGGTCGAGCACAACGGCGAGGAACATGATCGAGATCATGATCACCGAGCGCACAGTGGCAAATGACGCCCCGGAAATCAGCAAGTAGGCGAAGGCGGCAACCGTCGCGGCAACAGCGGCCTATTTCTTGATCGGATAGCGCAACGCCAAAGCGGGGACGGCTGCGAGACAAAGTCTCACAAGAAAGAACACGGAGCCTGACATGATCACCATGTGCAAGCCTGAGATCGACAGTACGTGGAATAGCCCGGAAGCGCGAAATGCTGCGTTGGTCTCCTCCGAGATTCCGCCGCGCTCCCCTGTAATTAGCTGGAGGGCACCTCGAAAAATAACCCATACTCCGATTTATGCGAGTCTGATGCCTGACAGATTGATTCGGGCGGGGCACGCTGGCGCAGATTGGGTTTTTCGATTCCGACAGGCGGCTTGAGCTTCTGTCGAAGAAAGGTGATCGGCTTGAGGCGATCGACAAGCTTGTTAGGTGGGAGAGCTTTCGCGCCGACATCGAGGCCGT
>JAAERO010000072.1 GCA_024230315.1 Hyphomicrobium sp. | reverse complement strand
GCTAGCGTTGAGACATCCACACTGAAGCGCATCATCAATGCACTGGAAAGCTGATGCTTCCGGTTCGCAGCGGTGTGCATGTGTGGTTGGCGACGGGCCGCACCGATATGCGCAAGGGTTTTCCTGGTTTATCTCTGTTAAGATCTGGGATTGATGCAAAGTTCATGGTGTCGGCGTGTGCCGCTCACATGCAACTCAAGATGGATCCGGAAGGTGGGATGGGGGCTGAGCCGGGTTCCCAAACGACAATCGGCATCACCTACCGGGGGCAGGTCGCTGCCTTGTGCCCCCTTGCCGATTGTCGTTTGCGGTTCCGCGCCTCGATCGCTCGAGTGCGGCTCTGGAACGAGGAGTCATAACGTCGCCGCGAGCCACGTCGGACCCGCGCGGCAAGCAAGCCGTCCGGTCTAACTCAGGCTCGTATCTCCATTGTATGAGCTGAAGTGGCTCGCTTCGCCATTGCCGTTCGCCGACTGACTTGCATGGGCTTCGGCTTCGAGGACCGGCATTAGCTCGTCTTTATCCTTAGATCGCTGCACGCGGCCATCGAACTCAGCGCCTTCGGAGATCGATAGCGTCTGGTGCACGATGTCACCATCGACCTTCGCAGTCTCATGCAGCGCGACAGTCAACGCTCGAATGGAGCCGTTTACGCCGCCGCGAACATCTATTTTTTCCGCACAAACCTTGCCGGTGACTGAGCCGTCCTTGCTGATCACCACCTGCTTGCCATATACGTCGCCATGTACGTGGCCATCGACTTGAACCTTGTTCTGAGAAATGATCGTAATCTTCTCGCCAAGAATGGTGAGATCGTTGCCGATCACGGAAATGCCCGATGCGGCTGCGGGACCGACCTGAGAACTTTCGGGCCGAGCTGATGCGGTAGCTTTTACCCCGGGGCGCCCTGGAGCCGCCGGAGGCCTTGGTAGATTTGACTGAGTCTTGTTGGTGTCGCTGCTGAACATGATACGCCTCCCGTACAATTGCGATTTCAAATAAGGACAATTTGTGATGCAATTTCCCTGTCCCCAAACTCCATCGCAATTCCGCGGCGATAATTTGTCGAGAACTCAACTGTTTGATAGGCACGAAAGAGTCATTATCCGATCACGCCAGCGGTCCGATCGCCGAACGTCTCGTTTTTCAACGAATATCTGACATTCAAAGCGCGCGATGGCCGCTGGGCGACGGGCGAGTTTTATCTGGTCGGAGTTGCAGTCCTACCCGGCGTGTGCTGGCTGGTCGACGCTGGCTTCCTCAATGAGGAGATCCACAAGCTCTACACCTTCAAGGTGTGAGCGACGTGGAGTTGGAGAGGTTTTGGGGATCACGTCGTCGGAGGCGTTGATGTTCGCCTCAGGTCCAAGGCCGCCGCGGGAGACAGCGCTGCTAAGCAGCCGCCTCAATTTTACGCAGCCGCGTGCGGAAACCTGCCTGCTCCAAATCGGCCTGCGCTCGCTCGGCACGCTCAACGGACAGCTCCCATTGGATATCGCGCTCCATGGACGGCAACGCCGTGCGTGCGCCCAAATCGCGCGGCATATAAGGCGCGACAATATCTTTTGCTGCTGCATCCATCCGCATGCCGTGCGCTTCAGTCCGGATTGAATAATGCGCACTAAGAACAGCATTGTCGTAAAACATGGCATCGCTCCGTTGCTTGAACTTCAACGCAAACGCAACGCGACGCGACGCACCTAATACTCAGACTTGAACGAGAACACCGAGCCGTGATTTCGAGAATGGCCGGTTGGCAATGCGAACTCATCGCACCACCAACCACCCCGCTTGCCATTCCTAGACACTCGGTAGAGCACCCACAGACCGCAGAATTTTTGGACTTTAGCGGAGAAGCCGGCGGCCAAATACGGGTCGAACTTACAAGCCTGTGGATGCGCCGGCGCCGCTCGGTGAAGAGCCCCGTGTTTCTTCGCTGCAATGTCGTGTGGGCGCCGATATCGGCCGAAGCTTGTTACAGCAATGCAACAGTGGGCGCAGAGCCTGATCGTTTCACTTGGAAGCGACTCAAGCGTTTCCAAGTGAAACGATCAGGCTCTACACTTTTGATTTAGAGTAAGATTCACGTTCTTGTTGGAGACCTCCCGGGCTTGGTGATCGATTCCATCAAGAACGATCTTGCTCTAGACACAACAGCCCATTTTGCGCACGGCAAAGACGAGGGCGATGTGCTCTCCGGTGCGAAAGGTTGCAGGTGTGAGGACGCAGAATAACGGATTTAGCGCGCAAAAAAAGTGGGGCGCCGGTCCAGTGTCGGGGGGGGGAATAGACCGGCGCCCTTGGATCACCACTGTGCCCTGGGGGTAGGGCGTTTTCCGCGAGGGAGGGCGGAGAGTGGCAAACTCCAATTCTTTACGATGGGCGATGGCAAAATGCTTCTTCAACGGCCACGCCACACATAGAAATCTAACAGATGGGAGGGGCAATATGCAGTCCCCCATGTGGGGGACTTAAGAAGAGAAATGCGAGCTATTAGCATGACAGATGTAGAGATTTTCGGGATCGGTTCAGCATCATGTGTCAACGGCGGAGTAAAAACCGGCCACCGTGGCGGAAGTTCATAAGCGCTGCCTGCCATCGCCAATTCAGCTTCGCCTCAGGTGCGATCTTCGCCTCTCGTAAGCTATCGCTTGTCGATCTGCTCTCAGCAATCTGCCTGTTCGTGAACGCTGCCATAGGGGCATACACCTTTCAGGTGTCGCGAGATCTCGATGGCTAATACAAGATGGCCTTCGTGTCGGGGCACACGCTCCGTGAGACCTTCGCCGTGGAGACTATGGAAATGAAGCTGAGCCAAAGTATTGAGGTTGATGGTGCCCCTTTTAACGGACAGGTTCGCGCAGCGCCGCAACCACCCCTCAACCAATATTCGCCTGCAGGACCATTCTCGGTGGGGACCGATCGCGCCTGTGCCGGAAGCCTGGCTCATCTTCAGCCTGAGAATGAGAAATCTAACTTACCGGGCGTGGCCAAACTGACACCGGACCTTGACGGCTTAGTGCAGGCCGCTCATCGTCAACAAGGCCGCCCGGGTCGCTGCCCCTGGTAAAGGAGGACATCATGACATTGAGGAACATGATCAGATCCATGCTGGCCTTCGCTGCGATCTTCGGTGTAGCAATTGCTTCGATGCACGTAACAACCGAAGCCGAGGCCCGCCGCGGCGTGAAGCCATACTACTGGAGGACGTATCAATTTAATCGGCCGGTAAAAGGCTATGAAGGCTGGGTGGCTCCTGGCTACTACTGCTCCTATAAGCGCTACCCAAGGCGCACGTGTACTCATGAGAGGAGCGGCAAAGAAAGATGCCGGATTACAGGTTGGACGCTCGAGCAGACGTGTCAATGAATGCGGTTTAATTGTCTGCGTTATGGGGGGGCGTGGAATTGGATCGCCTGCCGCTTGGAAACGGATATGATCTTTCGGCACGACCTGTACCTAAGACACCTTGACAGGTCGTGTCGCGGATACTCACATACGTAGTGTGACGGCTGTCGCTATCAGGCGAGGGCGGATTAGATCCCAAGAGATGGGAATCCAGACGCCAACTCCCTGCCAGCACCGATGGTTTTGAGGATGGTTGTCGCGAGTATCAACAGCGAAGGGAGGGAGAATGACGCCACCGGGAAGTCATGTCGGACCTCGCGCTGAAGCGGGGTCACGGCTCGGGTAGTGAGCTGCAGAACACCGGTCCCACTGCTTCGGGTCGCAAACATCATAATCTGGCAATCTACATGCGAAGGCGGGATCCGGGCCCGGGTCACAGAGCTTCGCCTATAAGCCCGGCTCTGCTGGGCACGTCATCAATGACGAGAGCCCCGTCCGACGAACAAGTTCGGCGGGGCTCGTATTTTACAAGCTGATATTTTGCAAAACGGTGCCGATCAGCCAACGCGCCGCAACCTTGCACCCGGCTCCGACGCTGCTTGTTATTGACTCTACGTCTGCATGAACGTCTCAAGCGGCCATACGGTTGAGGCCACTGCTGAGTTAGAATTCAGCTCGCATCGCCCGATTGCGGCCAGTCAACCTCCGCAAGCCACCACGCCGCACCCGAGCCCAGCAAAAACACTACCGGGCCAGAGAACAAAAGGCCCTGCCATCCGAGCGCTTGATCAAACACAGCAACCGTTGTGGCGCCGAGGATCACAGTCGCAAGGCCGGCGAGGGTAAGCCTCGTCAAGGAAGGGCTCCCAACACTCATTGTAGCTGGACGCTCGACACGAGGCGCTAGCGGTGCGCGGCTACCAAAGCGCGTGCCGGTACCTATGCCCCACCAACCCAGATAGTTGGCGCCCACGGCAGCGAAGGTAAGGAAGGCGGCAATCGCCCAATTCACGCTCTGATCCGTTGAAGGCTTTGCCATTTCTGATGGATCGCGCTTCATCGTGAAAAAGCGTTTCAGGGCAGCGTTTTGCAGCATGACAGGCCCGGCCCCCTCATCGGGCTTCGCAGAGGCTTGGTGCGCTGAGGCGAGTTTGCGCCTCGCCGTCGCTATATTCCTGCTGATTTCGGAGAACTGTTCCGCTGCAACGAAGCGTTGGCTCAAGTTGGAATACTTGCTGATTAATCGCCGGCATTTGGGACCGCAGCCCCCTCTGTTGCTTTCCTTGCGAATGGCTTGAGAGGATTGCACAAGGTCATCGCGCAGAGCCTCTGTTGAAACGGTTGCCAACCAAGGATTCTTAGCGAGCAGCTCAGCGCGCCGATCTTCCCACAATTTCAGGTTTTTTTGGTTCTCTGCGCGTGTGGCGCAGTCATCGCCATTGCAGACGTTTGGGATCTGCGGGCCCTGGACCGTTGCCTCACGCTGCCAATTGATCGAGCCAAAGTTGGTCACAACATCGGCGCTGGTTAGAAGTACCGCAAAGAGCGCAACGAAACTCGCGTAAATCCAACGCCTTTTGCCTAGCGCATCAGCCACGAATGGCCAGATAAATGCAGAACCAATCGCGGCGCACGCCAACGCTATGGCAACGACAAGCGCCGTGTACCGGTTCGCCGACATGGAAAGCCCAAAGGCGAAGGTGAAGAGGGCTGAGACAGCAGTGACCGCTCCCCCAACCCAACGAAACATTGTGCGGACATCAGTCATTGCGGGTATTGCCTCCCGCGGCCTCGATGACCAATCACGACGCAAGAAATACTCGAAAGCGCTAAATCGTCCGTCTCTTGAGACGACAGTTTGCTTGCACGCATACTCGCATACAGTGACTGCGTTTTGCAAGGCGATGGCGTGCGTACGCGTCTTGCTGCGAGATCAGAATGCGAGCTGGAGACGTGCACCTTAGGGTGTCCGCGTGACAGCGCGGCATGTCGGGCAGGTGACTGCAACGGATATCGATCGGCGTGCACTGCCACGGTGTATCGTTCTAAAGGTCGATATATCTTGGCACATATTCAGTTAGTCTAAGCGATCAGTCCTCGACGTTCATTGCGACGAACATGCGAGGTCACATTGCAGCAGGTTCGTTGGGCGACTGTCCGCGTCAATGATGATCTGTCGTTGACGGTTGTTCGCAACAAGTCAGCGGCGGGTTCGCTGAACCAAATTCGTTTGGAGAGTCTCTGCTTCTATGACGTTGATGCGGGCGCTTCGTTCCACCTCTCGAAGCGCGCGCAGTCCGCACTTCAGGCATTGTTGCCCAGCGAGGCACCGAACCCCCTGATCGAGCCGCGCCGAATACAAGCTGATGCGTCGTTCATTGGGCGCGAACTTCGTTTTTCGGGGAAACTGACCACGCGGAGCGACGTTGTTGTCGAGGGCCGCATTGACGGCGACTGCGTTTGCCCCCACATTGTGATCAAGGCTTGCGGTAACGTGGCAGGCGACATTCTCGCTGACGAAGTCGTCGTCCAAGGCACGGTAGAGGGCAAGATTCAGGCAAAGATTGTGCGTCTTGAGAGTACCGCTCGCGTCATGGGTGAGGTTAACTATCGCGACCTCGATGTCCAGAGCGGTGCGTTTCTAGAGGCGAGGTTCCGTGACGAGTCCTCGCTTCCCCTGGCTAGCATTGAGCGCAGACAAAGCTGGGAGAATATTGCGCGTGCGGCAGCCAGTACCTTATCGAATATTTGGGCGCGGTGGTTTTGCGGAACAGCTCGTCAATCGTTCTACTGCCCTGGGTGGTACGCTTGCGTGGGGATATCGGCTGGCCGTCGAGGCAATGCCAGTGACGCGCTAGAGTCCGGGCTCTTACTCGTCTGGCACATGGTCCCCACCAAATTTTGAGCGCGGAGACATTTTTGCCATGATTTATAGGGCAGTTTGGCGGCCAATTCAGGGTTTGGGAGAACTCGCCGCCCGTTTGAGAACTGGCAGGATCGATGGTGTCTTTCGATGGAGTCATGTCGGAAGACCATGCGCAGTTTCGGGTTAGTGTCGGGAAGCTACGTCTGCCTCAGCAATCGCACGCAGGTTTTTGAATACGGTTGCCGAAATTGTCGTTCCCCGCGCGCGTGCGCCGGGGTTGAGTGTTCAGAAAAAGTGGAGAAGTCATGTCGCTTACGTTTGGTCGTGCTGCTTTCGTATGCGCCTCTGCAGTTGGGGCTGTTCTCGCGGCGTCCGCGCCCACCACCATTGCACACGCCGCAAAGGGCACAATAGGAACGCTGACTTGCGAGGTTGAAGGCGGAAAGTCATTCATTTTTGGTTCGACGAAAGATCTCCACTGCGTCTTTCGCCGGTCCAAGGGAAGATCGGAAGCCTATACTGGCAAGATCAAAAAATTTGGTATCGACATCGGCGTCACCGGACCCAGTACGCTGGTGTGGACAGTCATCGCAGCCACGAGCGCTCCTACACCAGGGCAGCTTGCTGGTAAGTATGTTGGTGCCAGTGTGGGCGCGGCTATTGGGATCGGCGGCGAAGCAAATCTGCTCGTCGGTGGGAGCAATAAGACGATCTCGCTGCAGCCTTTGAGTGTTGTCGGTGAAACTGGCGTCGACATTACGGCCGCTGTTGCCAGCTTGACGCTGAATCCATTGTTTGTGCCGCCACCGGCGGTGACTGTCACGGCCATCATTCCAAACTACGGATGCGGATCGTATGTTGTTGTCACGCCAGGCGATACGCTCGCCAACATCGCAGGGGCCTGCCGCGTGACGGTTGACGCGCTCCTAAGAGCCAACCCCGAGATCAAGAACGTTCGCGAGCTAAAGGTTGGAGAGAGGATTGCCCTTCCGATATTCAGCGGGAAATTTGGCAGCCCTCCATGCGGTACGAAGGCAATTTTGAAGCCAGGAGAGACGATCGTTCACTTGGCAGACCGCTGTGGCGTCACGTTGCACGGGCTCGTGGTCGCAAATCGGAATACGCGCAACCTGGCGGACATCAAGCCCGGGGTCGTGCTCAATATTCCCCCGTTCTGAGTGGCTGATTGGTTTTGGGGCGCCCGGTGAAAAGATCGTCTGGGCGCCCAACAACGGAGCAAACGACTCATGGTCAATGCGGTGTCCCGCGTGTGTTCGTGAGCCTTGCTCTTGCTGGTGCGACCAGCTTTGCCCTCGGGCACTCTCGAGGCATCAGCCACGCCGCAGTCGCCAAATTGAAAGCGGGTCAGTTTGTTTGGCAGCCAGAAAGGTCGCCCGAGGGTGCCGTTGTAATCGTCGTCTCGTTGCCGGAGCAGCTCGTGCACGTCTATCGCAACGGCGCCGAGATCGCCATCTCGACCTGCTCGACTGGGCGCAAGGATCACAGAACGCCAACCGGAGTTTTCACCATCCTGCAAAAGCAGCGCGTGCATCACTCCAGCATCTATAATAATGCGCCCATGCCCAACATGGAGCGCTTGACCTGGAAAGGCGTTGCGCTTCACGCCGGTCATCTACCTGGGTATCCGGCGTCGCACGGTTGCATCCAGTTGCCGCACAAGTTTTCCGAGCTGTTATACGGCGTGACCCATACCGGCACCGTCGTCATCGTTGCAGATGAGCACACGCAACCGCGAAAGGTCGTGCATCCTGGTTTTCTGCTGCCAGCCGCTGCCAAGACTGAAGCCCGTCTGTTGGCGCGGCAAGTCGCAAGCGCGGTCGCAAAGAGGCCGGCACCGTCTCCGTGGTCAGCTACCGTGAATTATGCAACCGTATCGCTCGTCGTCTCTGTGGCTGACGGCATGGCCCACCTCATGCGCGATGGGGCCCTTGAAGCATCAACGCCAATCGTCATCACAGGGCGTGGAAGGCCGCTCGGATCACACGTCTATTCCCTCGTAGGTCCAACGGCGTTTGGCTTCGAGCTTGCGTGGCTGGCGCTGGCTGTGGGCAAACTAAGAAACCTCTGAACAAGCCACTCTTTGGATGAGACAATGGTGTTTTGATTCGAAGGGGGGCTTCTCATGGTTCAGCTGGGTTTTGCATTATTGGACTATCAGCTGACATTCCCCAAGTAGTCCGTCATTTTCGTTCAGTGCGCCCAATTTTGCCTCGGCCAACACGTCACGTTGAGCCGAACTTCGCTTATTGGTCGAGGTTTAGCCAATGGCGATGGCTCCTTGATCGTTTCGTTGCG
>JAAERO010000071.1 GCA_024230315.1 Hyphomicrobium sp. | reverse complement strand
CAATTGCGTCCAAGGCGTTGCAAGACGGCCTGAGGGCAACGCAAAGGCCGCCGCGAAGGCGGCAGACCAGCATCGCAACCGCGCCTGACGCCGCGCCCGCCGGCACCCACAAAGCCAAAGGCGCCATTGTTCGAGGTGCCCTGACGATTTCTAATTAGAATCCGATACTCAACCCGAGGATTGGTCCGTGTGTCAGCACATCGTACGCGTACTTGTTGCGGCCGGATCCCTGTTCGTAATCAACGTAGAGTGCCCGATATCATAAAACGCCCGAGTAGCTAACGCCGTTGCGAACGGCAAAGTCCCAGCTATAGGTTGCAAGCGCGTTCCATGAGAACTGGCCGCCTGCGCCAAAGCCGCCGACATCTCCGCGCACGACCAATTCCTTGCCGGGAGCAAGGCGGTGCCGGAGCCGTGCTCCAACGACGGGATCCACCCAATCCACCGACCCAGATCGCGCGATCGCGAGGTTTCCCGACTTGATCAAATCGCCAATACTAACGCCGCCTGAGACATCAAGGTTGATACCCATCTTTTGATGCCAGTAGCGCGCTCCCGCTAGGACATCGACGGCCGTATAACTCCCACTTGCGCTCGAACCGTTCGAACTGCCGGCCGATGACCACCTTGCGATCTCATAGGCGCCTCCGACTTCAACAATGGTTTGCTCGAAGTCTAAGCTGGCCGCGGCGTCCAATGTACCCCCGACCTGTCGTTCGACACGACGAAATGAAACGCCTTCGCTGATACCAAACTTCGAATAGAAGAGGTCGTTATAGAGCGCCAAGCGGCCCTTGCGTGCCTCAGCGTAACTAAACCAAGGCATACGCTCGAGATGCTCAATGATCTGTTTCGCGCTGATGTCGACGGCGGCGGTTCGGCCCTTAACAGTGATGTCGCCGTTTAGGAAAGCAAGCCAGCCATAGGGCATGAAGCTCACTGTCCACTTGCCAGCAGGCGGCTCAGTTTCCTCAGCATTCGCTACGGTTGCCGCCGCTCCAAGTGTCGCCCCGATAGCAACGAGAGTCATAAGTGTCAGCTTTGTCGAGCGGTGGCGCTGTATCGATCTCATTGAACGTTCCTGCCAAAGAGCGGTTGGTTAGCGTGGCGGCACACTTTCAGGACTCGGACTATGAACGCCTTGAGGCGTCATGAGAATTGAACGCGTGCCACACATGGCGTTTCGATTCAGCAGCTTGGGGGTTTTCCATCCCATCCCCACCCGTTCCCAAAACGCTTCCCTTTACTTTTGAGAGGTTCGGGCTGGGCAGCCTCGCGCTCCACTCTCCTGCGGCTGATTGGCCGCCGTCTTGACTGTGAGGAGGGCAGCCGCTATTTTTACAGTTGCAAATCATTCGCAACAATACCGAAGCAGTTGCGACGCTGTCTGGCCCGCATCGGGCCGCATGCGGGGGTCCCCGGAGGTTGAATGCTGAGCTCGAGGCAGGAAAGTTTTGTGCGGTTCACATGCGCGGCCCTGGCGGCCGCGCTCGTCGTATTGCCGTTGCACGCCGCCACGGCCGACGGAGCCAAGAAGCCCCTTCGCGTGGTGACGACCTTCACCGTCATTCAGGACATCGCACAAAATGTTGCCGGTGATGCAGCCATCGTGGAATCGATTACCAAGCCAGGCGCCGAGATTCACGAGTACCGCCCCACTCCCCGAGACATCGTCAAGGCGCAGTCGGCCGATCTGGTGATTTGGAATGGTTTGTATTTGGAGCGGTGGTTCGAGAAGTTCTTCAACAACGTTGAGAACGTGCCGAGCGTCGTTGTCAGCGACGGCATCGATCCCATGGGCATCCGCGAAGGTGCCTACACGGGCAAGCCTAATCCGCACGCGTGGATGTCACCAACGAACGCCATCATCTATGTTGAAAACATCCGCAAGGCTCTCGTGAAGTACGATCCCGACAACGCCGAGACATACAACACGAACGCTGCCGCCTATACGGCCAAGCTCAAGGCGATGGATGTGCCTTTACGAAAGCGCCTATCTGCAATTCCTAAGGAGCAGCGATACCTCGTCACCAGCGAGGGTGCGTTCAGCTACCTCGCCCGAGACTATGGGATGCGCGAGCTCTATCTCTGGCCGATCAATGCCGATCAAATGGGCACGCCGCGCCAAGTTCGCCACGTCATCGACGAGGTGCGCAAGCACAAGATCCCCGTCGTTTTCAGCGAAAGCACGGTTTCCGATAAGCCCGCGCGCCAAGTCGCCAAGGAGACGGGTGCGCGTTACGGTGGCGTGCTCTACGTGGATTCGTTGAGCGAGGCGGGCGGACCTGTGCCATCGTTTCTCTATCTGCTCCGGGTAACCGTCGCCACCATCGCCAAGGGCTTTGGCACATGAGTCTCGTTGCTGCAAAGGGCCGAAGAACCCACGTCGCGAGCGCAGATGTTGCCGCGACATTGTCGGTGCGCGATGTGACCGTTGCCTACTCCAATGGCGTCGTCGCCCTGCGCGATGCGTCGTTCGACTTAGGCCCTGGCACAATCTGCGGTCTCGTCGGTGTCAACGGCAGCGGCAAGTCTACCCTCTTCAAGGCCATCATGGGGTTCGTCGACCCGCGCCACGGCGAGGTGCGTATCGCGAGCCTGCCCGCAGCTGAGGCGCTCAAGCGCGGTTATGTGGTTTACGTTCCGCAGAGTGAGGAAGTCGACTGGAACTTTCCCGTCCTCGTTGAGGACGTGGTGATGATGGGCCGCTATGGCCACATGAACTTCCTGCGCATCCCTTCCGTCGAGGACAAACGCAAGGTCGATGAAGCGCTCGAGCGGCTCGACATGAGCGGCTATCGCCATTGCCAGATTGGTGAGCTCTCCGGCGGTCAGAAAAAGCGAGTGTTCTTGGCACGCGCTCTCGCGCAAGAGGGCCGCATCATTCTGCTAGATGAACCCTTCACCGGCGTCGACGTTAAGACGGAGGTCGCCATTGTCGACCTGCTGCGCCAGTTGCGCGAGAACGGCCACCTCATGCTCGTCTCCACCCACAACCTCGGCAGCGTGCCTGATTTCTGCGACCACGTCGTTCTGCTCAATCGCGTGGTTTTAGCCGCCGGCCCTACCGCGCGGACCTTTACGCAGAAGAACCTGGAGCGCGCCTTCGGTGGTGTCTTGCGCCACTTCCGTCTTGAAGGGGGCGAGCTGCATGCCGATGAAGACCGGCGCAGGGTTACCGTGCTCTCCGACGATGAGCGCCCGGTGGTGTTCTATGGCGACGAGCGCGGCGATGAAGAACCGCTGCGCCGCAAGAATCACGAGGACGAATCGTGAGCGAGCTCCTCGTTCCCTTCGCTTACGAATACATGCTGAAAGCGATGTTCGTCAGCGCGCTTGTCGGCGCTGTCTGCGCCTTCCTGTCGGCCTACCTGATGCTGAAGGGCTGGTCGCTGATGGGTGATGCACTCGGCCATGCGGTCGTACCCGGCGTTGTCGCGGCGTATCTTATGAAAGTGCCTTATGCCGCAGGTGCGTTTTTCGCCGGCTTGCTGGCCGCGATTGGAATGGCCGTCGTTAAGCAGCACACGCGCCTGCGTGAGGATGCCATCATCGGACTCGTCTTCACGTCATTCTTTGCGGCCGGCCTGTTGATGGCCTCTATCAATCCCACTGCCGTCAACATTCAAACGATCGCACTTGGCAACATCCTGGGTATTTCGGACGAGGACGTTTGGCAGGTGGTGATCATCGCTGGCGTCTCAATGATAATCCTCATTCTCAAGTGGCGCGACCTGATGGTCGTGTTCTTCAATGAAAGCCACGCACGCACCGTGGGGCTGAACCCTTGGGCGTTGAAGATTCTGTTCTTCACGCTTCTAGCTGCTTGCACTGTCGCGGCCCTACAGACCGTCGGTGCTTGTCTCGTCATCGCCATGGTCGTCACGCCGGGCGCGACCGCTTATCTGCTCACCGATCGCTTCGGGCGGTTGCTCGTCTTGAGCGTTGCCATCGGGGTAACGACAGGCTTCGTCGGCGCCTACATCAGCTACTTTGTTGACGGTGCTACGGGCGGGGTCATCGTCACGCTGCAGACACTGCTGTTCCTGGCCGCCTTCTTTCTCGCGCCTAAACACGGGCGCCTCGCCGCACGGCGCCGGGCTGCTGCACCCTCGGAGCCCGCTCTATGATGGACGTCTGGGATTTCGTCGCGGTTCCGCTCAGCTACGGCTTTATGCAACGTGCACTCATAGCGTCCATCTTTATTGGCGCCGTTTGCTCGGTGCTGTCCTGTTATCTGGTGCTCAAGGGTTGGGCGCTGATGGGCGACGCGGTCTCACACGCTGTGCTGCCAGGTATCGTGATTGCATTTGTTCTCGGTCTGCCGTTAGCCGTGGGCGCCTTTGCCGCTGGTCTGTTTTGCGCATTGATGACGGGCTATTTGAAGGACAACAGTCGCGTCAAAGAGGACACGGTCATGGGCATCGTGTTCTCGGGCATGTTTGGTTTTGGGCTGGTGCTCTTTACAAAGGTGGATACAGACCAGCACCTCAACCACATTCTATTCGGCAACATGTTGGGTATCACGGCACGCGATCTCGTCGAGATCGGTATCGTCTCGGGTGGTACATTGCTCGCGGTGCTCGCCGAACGTCGTGACCTTCTGCTCTATTGCTTCGACCCTCAGCATGCGCGTGCGATCGGGCTGCCGCTTAAAGTCATTCACTATTCGCTCTTGGTGTTACTGGCACTTACCATTGTCGCGTCTCTCAAGGCCGTAGGCATTATTCTCGTCGTAGCCATGCTGGTCGCGCCCGGTGCCATAGCGTATCTGCTGACCGACCGGTTCGAACGCATGCTGGTCATCGCCGCGGTGGTCGCAATCGGTTCCAGCGCGGTGGGTACAATTGTCAGTTTTCACGTCGACGGTGCCACCGGCCCCTGCATCGTTTTGATCCAGGCCTTCGTGTTTCTGCTGACGTTCTTTTTCGCGCCGCGACGCGGGGTCTTTGCCCTCCGCCGTGCCTGACTACGCCAGCCGGCTGGAGGCGATGCACGGGTTTGGGCTCAAACCTTCAACCGCTTGGCGAGCCCTTCGAGCCAGGAGAGCACACCAGCTGGCCCGTCTAGATCGACGTTAGAACGGCCGAAATGCTCGCCGGCTACTTTTAAAGCATAGCCGCCCATCTGCTGGGCTGCCGCGAACGCGGGCTCATCTCCCACGTCATCGCCGATCACGATCGGCACACGGTTGCGAAAGGAGGGAAGCTCGGCAAGCGTCGAGAGCACTCTCCCTTTGGAGTAGCCGGCGGGAACAACTTCAAACAGCTTCTTGCCTGGAAGAATGACAAGTACATTCGCGTAAGGTTCGAGATGACTTCTCAGCGTGGCCTCAATGTCGGCTTTCAGCGCCGGGGCCTGGCGGTAGTGAATAGCTAGACCTGGTCCTTTGAACTCGAGGAGAACGCCGGGCCAGCCTTGCACCAACTCCGTCATCTCGGCAAGCAGGGCTTGCGGGATGGGCGCGGCAACGGGCGTGATTGCGCCGCCGTGCGTCGTGCGCAGTTCCGCCCCATGAATGCCCGCGCCCACGAGCTTCTCGGGTGCGAGCAAGGCGTCGATGATTTGTAAACGTCTCCCCGTGATTACGGCGAGCGCACCCGCCAGGCCCTCCGACAAGCGGCCGAGAAGCTCAGCCAATCCCTCAGGCACGACGACTGCGTCGGGCGTCGCCGCGATGTCGAGAAGCGTTCCGTCGACGTCAAGAAACAGCGCGTACTTCCTTGTCGTGTCGGCAAGAATGTCACTTGCCAGAGCCCCTTGCTCCTTGGCCCGATTTGCGCGCTGCAAGCTCTGCTCCTTCTGCATCCTCGAAATGTTCCCACCGCCGTTAGCCGTCGTTGCAAGGAATCTGCGTTATAGCTGCCATTTGCGCTCTGGAAAATCGGGCGCGTCCTCAAGACGCGCCTCTATGTCCTCGCGCGTCATGAGGCCGGTCTGCGTGTCGACATGGGAAACGACGCTGGCCGCGTTGATGGCCGCGGCCTTGAGCGCTGTCTCGCTGGGCTGACCAATAGCCAGAAATGCGGAAAAAGTTGCCGCAAAGGCGTCGCCTGCGCCGGCCTTGCCAGCCACCTCAGCATCAAATGGTGGGCAAAACAGAATCTCATTCTTTTGGCAGACGAACGCGCCACCGAGACCGTCGGTCAGCAGTGTGCATTTCGTGCCCAATTGGCGCAGAGCTCCAAGGAAGTTAGGCAAGCTCATTTCGAAACCGCCGCTGCCGAGCCCGCGCGCAGCGAGTGGCGGGGGTTCTTCGCCGTGCTCTAAGGCCAGAGCCTGGCCGCCTTCGCCGAACTGCGCAACGAGACTTGTGACCAAGACGTCAGCTTCAGCGCGCTTGATTGCAAGGATGTCAACTTGCGGAAGACATTCGTGGAGGGGGTCGCCGCGCGCCGACAATTGCCGTACTCCCGGGTTGACGGCGATGAGTGCGCCGTGCGCCTTCGCCTTCTCAATGATCAATGGAAAGCGGTCAGCGGACTTGTTCGAAAGGTGGGAGACGTAGACAAGATCAACAGCAAATGCATCGTCGTGCAGATCGCTGGGATCTAGGAGCGTGTTGGCACCGCGAAACGTGAAGACCGCAGCGTTGCGCTCGTGAGAAGAAACGAGCACTGAACCGCCCGTCGGCGCGCGCCGATCGCGGCACACCCAGCGCGGTGACGCACCCTCTTCCATCAGTCGCGCCACGACGGTCTCAGCGCGTTCATCACGTCCGAGCTTCACGATGGTGGCAACGTCCAGGCCTAGCCGCGCCAGCGCTATCGACGTGTTCACGGCACCGCCGCCGCAATGCATGGAGATGTCGAGCGCTTCCGTTTTGCGGCCCTCCTCCAGCAATAGAAACGAGCTTTCCGCGTTCAACATCGACATGCGCTCGATACGATCGCTATCGATGATAGCGATCGTATCGATCATTGCTCCTCCGACAATCAGGGCCTTCATTGTCTACTCACAATCAGCGCCATTCGCTATTCTAAGAATGTATTGCCGCGTGGTGGTAGCAAGTCCGGACTCCTCCGATGACGCCGGTCCCGATGTCAATAATCTTTACGCCTTTCGGCAGCTCCCCTTTGTGCTGTAGCCGGCTCGCTGCTTGTCGGATTGATGATGGACTTGCGTTGGGGAATTCACAATTGGGTATGTGTCTCTGCCGGGCGGCGGTATGGCGCTGTGTTAGCTCTGGCCGGCACGCGGGCGCGTGGGTACGAGTAGCGGCGCCTGTTGCGCTTCCAGCAGCGCATCGGGTGTGGGGCCGCCCATAGGACGCGCTTCGCGATTGTGGACGCTCTCTAAGGTGTTGAGGAAGGTTCGGCACCAGTCAAACGTATCTTGCGTGCGAATTGCAGCAAGGAGCGCCTCGTTGCGCTCCTTGCGCTCTTGCAGGCTCATATCGAGTGCTATCTTGATGGCGTCCGCCATCTCTTCAATATTGTAAGGATTCACAATGAGCGCTTCGGTTAGCTGCTCAGCCGCGCCGGCAAAGCGCGATAGAATGAGAACGCCTGGATCATCGGGGTCTTGAGCTGCGACGTATTCCTTTGCCACGAGGTTCATACCGTCGCGAAGCGGGGT
The DNA here is from genome assembly GCA_024230315.1 of Hyphomicrobium sp. Lineage (GTDB taxonomy): Bacteria > Pseudomonadota > Alphaproteobacteria > Rhizobiales > Hyphomicrobiaceae > Hyphomicrobium_A. The sequence goes on along the minus strand of JAAERO010000071.1, from coordinate 3,725 downwards.
GACGAAGCCGATGCGGGAATTGCGAAAGATGTCGATAAGCATCCGGCGGGGCGTCGAACGATGAATGTACTGAATTGGCACCCAGTCCAGCTCGCCAAACTTGCCGTTGATCGTTCCCGATAGTGTTTCCAGCTCTTTGCGGATGTCGGCGTAGGCAACGACGCTTTCGCGCGTGGGCGGAGCGAACTGCGAAAGATTCACCTTCCGGCGGTATTCAGGGTACTTTTCCAGGAAGCGCCCAAATGCGCGGAACTTCTGCGGCAGTCCTTTTGTGTAGTCGAGCCGGTCGACCCCGATCAGGCGTATGGTCGAGAGCGGCCGTTCTCGGCTCTTCTTAGGTCTGGAAGCAAGGAACGACTCCATGTCAATTCCGACAGGGAAGCTTGCCGTCAAAAGCTCTCGATCGAATGCTTTGGTCCGGCCGTCCTCCATAACCTGGCCCAACCCGCCATCAAGGAAGAAGTGGTCGAGATTGGTGACGTCAACGCGTGTTTGCAAACCGACGAGATCGTAGGCCGCAATGCCTCGGGCAAGCTCTTTGTGCTCGGGGATCGCCAGAAAGGTTTGTGCGCCTGGAACCGGGATGTGCAGAAAGAATCCTATGGGATTTTGAACACCGAGCCGGCGCAACTCCATTCCCAGCGGGATCATGTGATAGTCGTGCACCCAGATCGTATCGTCAGGTTTTAAAAGTGGCTTCAGCGCGTGCGCGAAGCGCCGGTTGACCTCGAGATAGCGGTTGTAATAGCCGGACTCGAACTGGGCCAAGTCCAGGCGTGAGTGGAATACGGGCCAAAGCACGCCGTTCGCGTAGCCGAGATAGTAGTCTTTGTATTCGCGGGAGCTGAGCGGGATGGTGACGATCGTGGTTGTGCCGTCTTCGACCACATTGGGTGCGGCATGCGCATCCTCGCCCTTGTCGACGATCTTGCCACTCCACCCCAGCCACAGGCCGGGGCGCGTGCGCAGCAAGTCCGCGATGGCAATTGCAACACCGCCAGCTTGAGCCGCCTTGCTGAGATCAACGACCCGGTTGGAGGCCAGTACAATCCGACCCATAATACTCCCGTCGCTTATCAGTATTTACTATAGCAGCTCTTTTTGAGGAGCGGGTGAATTCGCTCTCTCTGTTACCGATCAATCATTTACCGGTTCTTATAGTTGCTGGTGCGAGCCATGCGGCGCCGTTTTCCGGCTATTCCGTGCCGCCTTGGGGCGTCGACCACGCGTCCTCCCAGCTGCGAGATACCAACATTCCAGTATTGATGATCCCAGCCATGCAGTAGGTCTGCGGTATGTTTCCCCATAGCTTGCCTGTTTCGGGATGAATGTCTTCGCTGAGGATTCCAAAGGAGTTTCGCCGTGAGAGTATGTCGGTAAAGATTTCCCGCGCCTTCTCTCGTTCGCCGATAGCCGCGAGCGCGTCCGCATACCAGAATTGACATACCAGGAACGACGTCTCGGGTGCGCCAAAGTCATCCTCCGCGGTGTAGCGCATCATGAAGCCATTGCGGTTCAACTCCTTGCCAATGACCGCACAGGTTTTGCGGAACCGTTCATCTGTCGCCGGCAGCAGGCCAAGGTCTGATAGTAGCAGCACACTTGCGTCTAGATCGTCATGATCGAGCGCGCCGGCAAGCGCTCCCCATCGCTCACTCCATGCGCGCTTAAGGATGTCGCTGCGTAATTTATCGGCGTGACCCATCCAATATGCGGCACGGTCTTTAAGTCCCAGCAAGCTCGCAACGCGGGCAAGACGGTCACACGCGACCCAGCACATCGTAGCGGAGTGCGTGTGAATGTGCTGACGTCCCCGGTACTCCCATGGTCCGGCGTCGGGCTCAAGGTACAAGCGTCTCGCCTGATGCCCTAAAGGTTCCATGCGGCGAAACAAAAATTCGTTGCCCATCCGCGGTAGCCGCTCGTCGATGAACATCTGAGAAATGGCGAGCACCACGCTGCCATAGGCGTCGTGCTGCAATTGTTCGGCTGCCTGATTTCCGATGCGCACGGGCCCCATGCCTTGGAAGCCGGCAAGATCGGTGGCGATGCGCTCATCGAGAGGCTGGTTGTGAATGATGCCATAGACTGGGCGCAAAGACTGTTCGACATCTACGGCAATCGTCGCGATGAAATTAAGATAGGACTCCATCGTCTCCGTCGCGCCCAGGCGATTGAGCGCGCGAACGACGAAATAAGCATCTCGCAGCCAGCAGAATCGGTAATCCCAGTTGCGTTGCGTATTGGGTGCTTCAGGTATCGATGTCGTATGCGCGGCAATGATCGCGCCCGTCTCCTCGAAGTGACACAATCTCAAGGTTATCGCTGCTCGAATTATCGCAGACTGCCATTCGAGCGGCGTGCCAAGTCCACGCACCCAAAGGCGCCAGTAATCGCGTGTGAGTTCAAGAAACTCGCGAGACACCGTATCGACCGCCGCCTGGAGCGGCTCATCAGGCCCGAGAATGAGTGTCAAAGGCCGCGTCAAGGCAAACGGCGTTTCGTGTGCGATATAAGACAGCGGTGCATCAGTTGTAAGCCGCAGTACATTCGCACCGCCCTCAAAACGCATGTGATTGGAGCCGATGGCTTGGCAGTCGGCAGGCTTTCCGTAATCGAAAGTCGGTCTCAGCCGGATAGCGATGCGCGGCACTCCGCGGAGCGGCTCGATCCGGCGCAGGATCTGGGCGGGATGGAAAGCACGCTCAAAACGCATAAAGCGCGGCGCGAAATCTGTGATTTTTACAGCGTTGCCGTTGTCATCTTCGAGTATCGTCTCGATGATAGCCGTGTTGCGCACGTAGGCTGACGTTGCCGTCGTTTTCCCGTCGAGCACGACATCGCAAAATCCCTTGTCACCATCGCCTGCGAGCAAGTGTGAGAATACGGGGTCAGAGTCGAGTCGAGGAAAGCACCACCAGACGATGCGCCCATGAGAATTGACGAGTGCCGCCACGCGCCCGTTGCCGATCGGCGCAAGGTCGAGACCATTTGGCGGCGGAGGGCTCTTTTTATTGGCCATTGCACGTCTCGATCGGGATTGCGGCTGGGCGGAAAATGCGCGGCAAGTGTTGGTCTCGACTCAATTCCTCGCCACCGGTGTGGGAACTGGGCCGTTTAGGGCGTACAGGCGCGGCTGTCCAGGCTGGCTGTGGAATAGGGGGTAGATGAGCAATCCCTACCAGAACGCCGTGGTTGTGGTTCTGTGCGCGCATTGCGAAAGAGCATGTGTCGAGTAACGGCCAGAGTCTATGGTCGACGCGATGGCGCGCTAAGCGAGTTTCAAGAACTCGCCAGCGCGCCACCGGGTCAACCGCGCCGGATACGCTGGACCCAATTCACGGCGCTTACGTACACCTAACCGGAAAAGTGTTGCTACAAAGCAAACGGTATTGATCCACCCCCAGTGAAGTGGTCCGACTCGAAGTATGGGTTTTAGCCCTGAGGAGGACTGATTATGCCAAAGAAGCACCACAAGCCTGAAGGGCACCTCGAACAATGGCGCTTTTGGCTTTGTGGGTGCCGGCGGCGCGGCGTCAGGCGCGGTTGCGATGCTGGTCTGCCGCCTTCGCGGCGGTCTTTGCGTTACCCTCAGGCCGTCTTGCAACGCCTTGGACGCAATTGGGGCGTCAGGTAGCCGCCATTCGTTCCAGGCTCACCATACGGCGCATGTTATAGACGAGATTCTGCAGCCCGATCTTTGCCGCCGCCCGCTGGAAGCCGAT
>JAAERO010000070.1 GCA_024230315.1 Hyphomicrobium sp. | reverse complement strand
TGGGCAGGAAAAACTACCTCTTCATGGGATCACAAGGTGGAGGGAAAGCCGCCGCCATCGCCTATACGTTGATCGAAAGCGCTAAGCTCAACGGCGTTGATCCCCAAGCTTGGCTCACCGACACGCTGGCCCGCATCGCCTATCACAAAATCAATCGTATCGACGAATTGCTTCCCTGGCGATATGCTGAAAATAGCTGAGTAACGACGTTGGCCGGACGCTTACTTCCCTACCGTCGCTGAAGCATTCTTAAATTACACTGCCGTCTTTCCCGGAAGCGGACACCTCATGGCCGACCGGCTCGGTGCGACTCGTAGCATTGGAGGTGAACCAATAGCGCCCCGGCACGACAAGCACCAGGGCATTGGGACGCCGGTGAGCGTCACATCAGCCTTCGTCTTGTGCCGATACGGAGGCCTCGTGACGTTCCCTGTCTTCCTTGCCCTTAACGGAGGGGTCGCGGTCCACTAATTCGATCACCGCGCGAGGGGCATTATCGCCATAGCGAAAGCCAGCCTTCAGAACACGTGTGTAGCCCCCCGCACGGTCCTTGTAGCGCGGGCCCAACGTATCGAAGAGCTTCTTGACCATGTCCTCGTCGCGCAACCTGCTGGCGGCAAGGCGCCGGGAGTTTAGATTCCCACGCTTGGCAAGCGTGATGTACTTGTCCATCACACGCTTGAGGTCTTTGGCCTTGTGGAGGGTCGTCACGATCTGTTCGTGACGTATGAGGGAGGTCGCCATGTTGGAGAACATAGCCTGGCGGTGCCCGCTATCGCGACTAAATCGCCGCCCTAGCTTCCTGTGTCGCATGCGACTTCCTTTTCGTTGTCGAATGGCGAGGTTCTGCTGCCTCGCGTTTGATCAGTCATTAGCAATAAGAAATCGGCGATAGGTCCTCCTGCTTGCATACGGCCTAGCTCCGATTTCTGGGAAGCTCAGTATTGATCTTCGAAGCGCTTGGCCAGCTCCTCGATGTTGTCAGGCGGCCAGTTGGGCACTTCCATGCCCAAGTGCAGCCCCATGGAGGCCAAAACCTCCTTGATCTCGTTCAGGGACTTGCGCCCAAAATTCGGCGTCCTCAGCATCTCCGCCTCGGTCTTTTGAATGAGGTCACCGATGTAAACGATGTTGTCATTCTTCAAGCAATTGGCTGAGCGTACGGAGAGTTCCAGCTCGTCAACCTTCTTCAAAAGTGCTGCATTGAAGGCCAGTTCCGGATGCTGTGCTTCTTCGACAGCCTTCTTGGGCTCCTCGAAATTAATGAAAACGGCGAGCTGGTCCTGCAGAATGCGCGCAGCGAGCGCAACGGCATCCTCTGCCGTCACCGAGCCGTCCGTCTCCACCGAAAGAGTCAGCTTATCGTAGTCGAGGATCTGGCCTTCGCGTGTGTTCTCGACTTTGTAGGAGACCTTCTTGACCGGGCTGTAGAGGCTGTCCACTGGCACCAAGCCGATCGGCGCGTCCTCTGGACGGTTGCGGTCGGCGGGCACATACCCCTTGCCCATGTCGGCAATGAACTCCATCCGTATCGATGCGCCTTCATCTAGCGTGCAAATGACATGATCTGGATTGAGGATCTCAACATCTGAGCCCACCTCGATGTCCTTAGCCCGCGCCTGTCCGCCGACCTCTTTCTTGAGAACCATGCGCTTCGCACCCTCAGAGTGCACGCGCAGGGCGATCTCCTTGATGTTGAGGATGATGTTCGTCACATCCTCGCGCACGCCAGGGATTGAGGAAAACTCGTGTAGAACGCTGTCGATCTGCACAGTCTTGATTGCCGCGCCCTGCAGCGACGACAGCAACACACGCCGCAGCGCGTTGCCGAGCGTCATACCGAAACCGCGCTCTAACGGCTCGGCAACAACCGTCGCCAGCTTTTCACGGTCACGACCTGGCGTCACCTCGAGCTTGGTCGGCTTGATCAAGTCTTGCCAGTTTTTTTGCAGCACGTTTACCACGGGGATCCTCGCTTATCGCGTGGTCTGCATCATATCAATCCGCAGACACATCAGTGGGGTACCCGATCACCATAATTGGCGATCGCAAAGCCGGGGCTGGTAATGCCAAGTGCCAGCCACACGGCACATCATACGCGCCGGCGCTTACGCGGTCGGCAACCGTTATGCGGAATGGGAGTCACGTCACGAATGGCCGTGATCTGAAAGCCAACGGCTTGCAGCGCACGCAGCGCTGACTCGCGGCCTGAACCTGGGCCGCACACCTGGACCTCCAGGATCTTCATGCCGTGATCCATGGCCTTCTTGCCAGCATCCTCCGCGGCAACCTGCGCCGCATAGGGTGTCGACTTGCGCGAGCCCTTGAAGCCTTTTGTTCCCGACGAAGACCAGGCGATAGTGTTGCCTTGAGCGTCTGTGATCGTGATCATCGTGTTGTTGAACGAGGCGCGAACGTGTGCAACACCGGACGTGATGTTCTTTTTCTCGCGACGGCGGACCCTTGTACGCCCCGAGGTCTGCTCTTTAGCCATTTCGTCAGGTCTCCCAAGACCGCGCTCTGCACGGCTCCTGTAATACGCAAACGGGGACTAGCCTACGGCCATCCCCGATGATTGCAACGTCAAGATTTCTTCTTCCCCGCGATTGGCCTTGCCGGGCCTTTGCGAGTGCGCGCGTTCGTGTGGGTGCGTTGGCCGTGCACGGGCAGCCCTTTGCGGTGGCGCAGCCCACGGTAGCAGCCTAGATCCATAAGGCGCTTGATATTGGTGATGACTTCACGGCGCAGATCGCCCTCGACTAAGTAGTCGCGGTCGATCGACTCGCGGATCTGCAGAACCTCGGCGTCGGTCAACTGGTTGACACGGCGCTCGTCGGGAACACCTACTTTTCCGCAGATGTCCTTCGCGAACTTGGGTCCGATGCCGTGAATATATTGAAGCGCTATGACGACGCGCTTCTGCGTCGGAATGTTGACGCCTGCGATACGGGCCACACTTCTCTCCTGAACTTAGGGCAATCGCCGTACCCGGGTTAACATCCCGGATGCAGGCACCCGCCTTGCATTAATCCCACGCGAAAAACGCACCACACTCCGGCCCGCAGCCTACCGGACCAGACCTCAAAAAGGGCGCATTATGAAACGCGGACTTGTAACCGAGCAACAAGTCCGCGTCAATCCAGCGACAACGGCTTTTTTGGGGCGGTCAGCTATTAGCTAAGACTGCTTCGATTTGGCTGGAAACCTCCGAAATTGGGGCCATTCCATCGACGCTCCTGAGTTTATCCTTGGCGAAGTAGTAGCCGATGAGAGGCGATGTCTCGCGATAATAGGCCATAAGCCGGTTTCTGACCGTCTCGGCGTTGTCGTCCTTGCGACGAATGAGCTCAGTCGATCCGCAGCGATCACACACGCCCGGCACCTTCGGCTTGTGATTGGTGTCGTGAAAACTCGCTCCGCAGTCGGCACACATGTATCGCCCCGATATCCGGTCGATCAGGACTGCGTCATCCACCTTGATCTCAGCCACCGCGTCTAACTGCTTGCCCTGGGCCTGCAATAGGTTGTCGAGCGCGGCAGCCTGGTTAAGGGTGCGTGGAAAGCCGTCGAGGATAAAACCATTGGCGCAATCAGAAGCGGAGAGGCGCTCAGCAACGATCTTGATGACGATCTCGTCAGGGACGAGGCCACCGGATTTCATGATTGCGCTCGCCTCCTCACCGATCACTGTACCGGCCTTCACCGCCTCGCGCAGCATATCGCCAGTTGAAAGCTGCACCAGCCCCCGCTTCTGGGTAATAACTTCGGCTTGCGTTCCTTTGCCTGCTCCCGGTGGCCCCAGCAGGACCAGGTTCATCTTCGGCCTCTCGATGCACCCCTGAGTTTCGCCTTCTTGATCAAGCCTTCATACTGATGGGCAAGCAAGTGGCTCTGAACTTGGGCCACCGTATCCATCGTCACGCTGACTGAAATTAAGAGCGAAGTGCCACCAAAATAGAACGGCACGGCCGCATAGGAGATCAGAAATTCCGGCAAGACGCAGACGGCCGCGAGGTAGAGGGCGCCGACGACTGTGATGCGCGTGAGCACGTAGTCGATGTACTCGGCCGTCTTTTCACCAGGGCGGATACCGGGCAGAAACCCGCCGTACTTACGTAAGTTATCCGCCGTATCCTTGGGATTGAACACAACCGCCGTGTAGAAAAACGCGAAGAAGACGATCAGCGCCACGTAAACCAAAAGGTACAATGGCTGCCCGCGGCCCAGCGAGGCCACAATGGCGTTAAGCCAATCAGACCCCTGTCCGGCGGAAAATTGTGCCACCGTAATTGGCAAGAGCAACAGCGATGAGGCAAAGATCGGCGGGATCACGCCGGCGGAATTGAGTTTGAGCGGAAGGTGCGAGGAATCGCCCTGGAACATGCGGTTGCCAACTTGTCGCTTAGGATACTGGATCAGCAGGCGCCGCTGCGCACGCTCCATAGTGACGATGGCGGACACCACGACCAGCATCAGCATCAGCAGGGCGAGCAACAGGAAAGTTGAAATCGAGCCCGTGCGCGCCAGCTCAAACAGCCCGGCCAACGCTGACGGCAGTCCGGCCACAATGCCGGCGAAGATGATGAGCGAGATGCCGTTGCCCACGCCACGTTGCGTGATTTGTTCGCCGAGCCACATCAAGAACAGCGTGCCGCCAACAAGCGTAATGACGGTCGTCAGGCGGAAGAACCAACCAGGATCGATCACCACGGCGCCCGCTGCACTGCGCGACCCCTCAAGCCCAATTGCAATGCCGTAGGCCTGGAATGCTGCCAACACGACCGTCAAATAGCGGGTGTATTGGTTGATCGTTTTGCGCCCCTGCTCGCCTTCCTTCTTCAAGGCTTCGAGCTTCGGCGACATCGAACTCATGAGCTGCATGATGATCGATGCCGAGATGTAGGGCATGATGTTCAACGCAAAGATCGCCATACGCTCCACGGCGCCGCCGGCGAACATGTTGACCATGCCGAGGATGCCTGAAGCGTTGGCATTGAACGTCTCGGCGAAAGCAACAGGATTGATTCCGGGCAGCGGGATGAAGGTCCCAAACCGGTAGACGATGAGCGCGCCCAACGTAAAGTAGATGCGCTTCTTCAGGTCCTCGGCTTTGGCGAACGCGCCAAAGTTGAGATTTGCGGCAAGCTGCTCAGCAGCAGATACCATTGTTCGTCTCTCCCGACTCTAAGCCCGTATTGGCGGACATCCCCCTGGCCATCTTCAGCTGCCAAGATGGGAGCCTGCGAAAAACCCGGCAATGTTCACCGCCACCAACAGGGGCAGAACGGCCATCTGCGAGCGCCTACAAAGGCCTATTTCCCGCCCTTAGCCGCTGGCTTCTTTTTGGCCGCCGACTTTTTGGCCTCCGATTTCTTCCTCTTGGCCTCGTCGGCCGGCAGAACCTTCTTTTCAATCAGCGTTATCGAGCCGCCGGCCTTTTCGATCGCCGCCTTGGCAGAAATCGTCGCATAGTCGACCGTCATCGCGAGCTTCGCTTTGATTTCCCCGACGCCCAATACGCGCAGGCCGTCCTTGGGCCGGCGCAACACACCGGCTTCAACGAGCGTCGCCAGGTCAAGCGGTTTCGACGCATCGAGACGCTTGTCATCAACCGCCTGCTGTAGCGCGCCGATGTTGATCTCGTTGTAGTCCTTCCGCCGCCACTTGTTGAACCCACGCTTGGGAAGACGGCGATGCAACGGCATCTGGCCGCCTTCGAACCCGCCGATCGCAACACCTGAGCGTGCGGTCTGGCCCTTGCCGCCGCGTCCACCGGTCTTGCCCACGCCCGAGCCAATGCCGCGCCCAATGCGCACGCGAACCTTGCGCGAGCCTACCTTGTCCTTGATCTCATTGAGCCGCATCGCCCTAGCGTTCCCTTAGTCCTTCTTCGGCGCATTCTCGTCGACGATGCGAACGAGATGGCCGATCTTGTTAATCATGCCGCGTACAGCGGCGGTGTCTTCCAACGTGCGCCGGCGGTGGAGCTTATTAAGGCCCAGCCCGCACAACGTCTGCAACTGGATCGCCGGCCGCCTTTGATGGCTCGCAATCTGTTCTACCGTAATGGTCTTCTTGGCAGCCATATCAATGGGTATCCTATGCATCTTCCTCAAGTGCGGAACAATCAGGCCTCAGCGCTCGCCTCACCAGAATCCGAGCCGTCACGCCGCCGCGACACGATCTCGCTCACCTTCTTGTTCCGACGAGCGGCAACGCCTCGCGGATTCTCCTGCCCCTGCAGCGCGTCGAAGGTGGCGCGCACGACGTTATAGGGATTGCTGCTGCCCATCGACTTTGCGACCACGTCGTGCACACCCAACATCTCGAACACAGCACGCATAGCACCACCAGCGATGATACCGGTACCTGGAGGAGCCGAACGCACGATAACCTTGCCGGCGCCGTGGCGGCCCTTGCTGTCATGATGAAGCGTGCGCGCGTCTCGCAGCGGCACCCGCACTAGACCACGCTTGGCCGACTCGGTGGCCTTGCGAATAGCTTCCGGCACCTCGCGCGCCTTGCCATGGCCGAAGCCGACCCGACCCTTCAGATCACCGACGATCACAAGCGCGGCGAAGCCGAAGCGCTTGCCGCCTTTCACAACCTTCGCGACGCGATTGATGTGGACAAGCTTCTCGGTAAACTCGCTGTCGCGGTCGTCGCGACCGCGGCCGCGGTCTCTTCCCTGGGGACGTGCCACTTTCAAATCCTCTCGATCTAGAAGCTGAGGCCGCTTTCGCGCGCAGCATCAGCGAGCGCCTTGACGCGCCCATGGAATAGGTAACCACCGCGGTCGAACACAACGACCTTGACGCCAGCCTTCAACGCACGCTCAGCCAGGACCTTCCCAATGGCTTCGGCCGCTGCCTTGTCCGCACCTGTCTTAAGCCCGCCCTTAAGGTCCTTCTCCAGCGTCGAGGCCGCCGCAACCGTCTTGCCGGCGGCATCATCGATCACTTGCGCATAGATATGCTTCGATGAGCGATGCACCGAAAGCCGCGGCCGGGCGGCCGAGCACGTTTGCAACGTGCGCCGCACGCGAGCCTTGCGCTTGTCGAATTTGTTTTTGAGCACGCTCATAGCCAACTTTCCTTACTTCTTCTTCCCTTCCTTGCGGAAAATGTACTCGCCCTGATAGCAGATGCCCTTACCCTGATAGGGCTCGGGCGGCCGAGAGGCGCGAATATTCGCCGCCACCTGACCGACGAGCTGCTTGTCGATACCCGAGACTGTGACGATCTCCTGCTTGGCGCCGGCCACCTTCACGTCCACGCCTGCCGGAATCTTGTGCACCACGTCGTGGCTGAACCCGATGTTGAGCTGAAGGTGGTCCGTGCCCTTCATGGCCGCACGGTAACCGATCCCATGAATCTCCAGCGCGCGCGAATAGCCGTCGGTCACGCCGCCCATCAAATTGGCGAGCATGGTGCGCGACATGCCCCACATGGCACGCGCCAGTTTCGTCTCCTCAGCAGGCGTCACTTCGATACCAGCCTCCGACTTCTGAACCTTGATCTGTTGAGGCACCGTAAAGGAGAGTTCCCCCTTCGGTCCCTTCACCTTGACCTCTTGGCCTGTGATCGTCGCCGTCACATTGGACGGGATCGTGACAGGCTGTTTACCGATGCGCGACATGGGCGTTGTCCAAAACCTTGAATCCCCCGGCGGCTGCCGGGTCCTTACCACTTAGAAGATGTTGCAGAGGATCTCTCCACCAACGTTCTGCTCGCGCGCGCTGGAATCCGACATCACGCCTTTGGGCGTGGATAGGATTGCGACACCCAGTCCATTGGCTACAGTTGGAAGATCTCGCACGGGTGAATATACGCGCCGGCCCGGCGTGGAGACCCGCTTGATCTCGCGAATGGCCGGCTCGCCGTTGTAGTATTTGAGTTCGATCTCGAACGTCGGGATCGTGCCCTTCTGCTCGACGCGCGCGTAGCCGCGGATATAACCCTCCTCAGCCAACACATCGAGCACCCGTTCGCGGATGTTGGACGCCGGTGTCACCACCTTGGGCCGGCGGCGCATCTGCGCATTGCGGATGCGGGTCAGCATGTCGCCCAACGGATCGTTGATTGCCATGTGCTCTATCCTCCTACCAGCTCGACTTGACTATGCCCGGAATGAGACCTTGACTTGCAAGCTCTCGGAGCTGGTTGCGGCACATTCTGAGTTTCCGATAATAACCGCGCGCGCGCCCCGTCACCTCGCAGCGATTCCTGATGCGCGTTGCCGACGAGTTGCGGGGCATCTCGGCGAGCTTTATGCGGGTGGCAAAGCGCTCTTCGGCCGGCAGTTTGAGATCGTTGGCGATCTCCTTCAGCCGCTTACGCTTGTCTGCCTTCTGGGCAACCAGGCGCCGTCGTCGGTTGTTGTTTTGTATCGAACTCATCTTTGCCATCTATATCCTCCAAAGGCCTTTCGGTTTCAGCACCCGAGGTCCTCTAGCTTCGAAATGGAAAATTGAAGCCACGCAAAAGCTCGCGTGCTTCATCATCGTTTGGGGCGGACGTGCATACGATTACGTCCATACCCCAAACCTGGTCGACCTTGTCGTAGTCGATTTCGGGAAACACGATGTGCTCCTTCAAGCCCATGGCAAAGTTGCCACGGCCATCGAAACTCTTGGGATTCAAGCCCCTAAAGTCTCTCACGCGCGGCAGCGCGATCGTGATCAGTCGATCTAAAAACTCGTACATGCGGTCACCGCGCAGCGTCACCTTGGCACCGATCACCATGCCCTCACGCAACTTGTAGGTGGCAAGCGCCCGGCGCGCCTTTGTCTGCACTGGCTTTTGCCCGGAGATGAGCGCCAGGTCGCCTGTCGCATTGTCGACCTTCTTGCGATCAGCTACGCCCTCGCCAATACCCATGTTCAAGACGATCTTCTCAATCTTGGGCACCTGCATGGGGTTCGCGTACTCGAACTTCGTTAACAGCGCATCGCGCACAACTTTCTCGTAGTGCGTCTTCATGCGCGGACGATAGTCCTTCGGACGCGGCGCAGCAGCAGCCTCAGGCGCACCAGACTTGGCCGCCTTCTGACCCTTCGCTTGCTTTTCCGACTTACCGGCGCCGGCCTGCTTGGCCTTACCCTCGGAAGGTGCCTTTGCACCTTTTGCCGGTTTCTTATTCTCACCCATGGCTCATTACTTCTCCGAGATGACCTCGCCTGAGCGCTTGGCGAAGCGGACCTTTATGCCATCATCGAGGAACTTGAAGCCGACGCGAGTCGGCTTGCCGTCCTTTGGATCTTCGAGCGCCAGATTGGAAATATGGATCGGCGCTTCCTTTGAGATGATCCCGCCTTCCAGCGATGCGGTTTGCCGCTGGTGGCGGCGCACCACGTTGACGCCGCGCACCAACACACGGTTCTCCTTGGGCACCATCTTGACTACTTCGCCGTGCTTGCCCTTGTCGCGGCCAGCCAGGACGATCACGTGGTCACCCTTCTTAATCTTAAGCGACGCCATCACAGCACCTCCGGCGCCAACGAAACGATCTTCATATGCTTCTTCGACCTCAACTCACGCGTGACGGGCCCGAAGATGCGGGTACCGATCGGCTCGCCTTGCGCGTTTATCAGCACCGCCGCGTTGCGGTCGAAGCGGATGAGTGAGCCGTCCGGCCGGCGCACACCCTTCGCTATACGCACCACAACGGCCTTCATCACTTGCCCCTTCTTCACGCGGCCCTTCGGGATGGCCTCCTTCACGGACACGACGATTATGTCCCCAACGGTAGCGTACCTGCGCTTCGAGCCGCCCAGCACCTTGATGCACTGAACACGGCGCGCACCCGAATTGTCGGCGACGTCGAGATTTGTCTCCATCTGGATCATCGCGCTTATCCTTCCTCAGTGCCGCACCACAAGGCGGCTCGTCCTCAATTGCCTTGAGCCTACAAAGGCTCGCCACTCCATGGCCGAGCAAAACTCGGCCCAATCGTCTAGACGCTTTCTGTCAGCACGACCCATCTCTTGTGTTTCGAAATTGGCGCGCTTTCAACGATCTCCACACGGTCGCCAATCTTGAAGGCGTTGCCCTCGTCATGCGCTTGGTACTTCTTGGTCCGGCGCACGGTTTTCTTGAACAGCGGGTGGGTGTAGCGGCGCTCAACCTCTACCACAACCGTCTTGTCGTTCTTGTCGGAGACGACCACACCATGCAGCACGCGCTTTGGCATTTCGTCTTACTCCTTCGAAGCGCTCTTGGCGCTGCTTTCAACCCGCTTGCCGCGAGCAATTGTCATTAGGCGAGCGATGTCACGTCGGACGCTACGCACGCGCGAAGTATTTTCCATCTGGCCGGAAGCCGCCTGAAAGCGCAGGTTAAATTGCTCTTTCTTGAGCTTCTCCAGCTGATCGTCGAGCTGGTCGAGCGACATGTCCCGCAGTTTTTCCGCCTTCATCGCCAGTCCTCACTCAATCCTTCTCTGCGCCCGATTGTCATCAGCCAATACGCGCCACGATGCGTGTCTTGATCGGCAGTTTGGCCGCACCCAACGTCAACGCCTCGCGCGCCAATTGATCAGCCACACCGTCGATCTCAAACATGATGCGTCCCGGCTTCACCCGCGCACACCAAAACTCGGGCGAACCCTTACCGGAACCCATGCGGACTTCCTGCGGCTTCTTCGTCACCGGCACGTCCGGGAAAATACGGATCCAAACTCGGCCCGCACGTTTCATATGGCGTGTAATGGCGCGCCGCGCCGCCTCGATCTGGCGTGCAGTGATCCGCTCCGGCTCCACCGCCTTCAGGCCATGCGAGCCAAAATTCAGCGCCGAGCCGCCTTTGGCCGCGCCGTGGATCCGGCCCTTGAAGACCTTGCGGTGTTTTGAGCGTTTGGGTTGCAGCATTACTTCTGTTCCTCAGCCTGCGCCTTTGGCCTGCTCCGGCCGTGCGGCCGCAGGCGGACGCTCCGAAGAGCGATCGCGACGATCCCCATCGCGGCGCGGTCGTCCGCCCCCACCGCCTTCCTGCAGATCCGCATTGCGCCGGTCAGCTGCCATGGGATCGTGCTCGATGATATCGCCCTTATAAATCCAAACCTTAATGCCGATAACGCCGTAGGCCGTACGCGCTACACCGCTACCGTAGTCAATGTCGGCACGCAGTGTATGCAGCGGCACGCGACCTTCGCGGTACCATTCGGTACGCGCAATCTCGGCGCCGCCTAGGCGGCCGGCAACGTTGATGCGAATGCCGACGGCGCCAAGACGCAGCGCTGACTGCACCGATCTTTTCATGGCGCGGCGGAAGGCGATGCGACGCTCTAGCTGCTGGGCGATGGCCTCGGCCACCAGGACCGCATCAATCTCGGGCTTGCGGATCTCAACAATGTTGAGATGCACTTCGGAATCCGTGAGGCGCGCTAGCTGACCACGTAGCTTCTCAATGTCAGCGCCCTTCTTGCCGATTAGCACGCCAGGCCGTGCCGTATGCACGGTGACCCGGCACTTCTTGTGCGGGCGCTCAATGACGACCTTGGAAATCCCCGCCTGGCGGCGCTGCTTCAAGATATGGGCCCGCATCTGCATATCCTCGTGCAGCAACCGGCCGTACTCGCCACGGCCGGCGAACCAGCGGCTATCCCAGGTACGGTTGATGCCGACGCGGAAGCCAATGGGATTGACCTTTT
Source organism: Hyphomicrobium sp. (assembly GCA_024230315.1). Lineage (GTDB taxonomy): Bacteria > Pseudomonadota > Alphaproteobacteria > Rhizobiales > Hyphomicrobiaceae > Hyphomicrobium_A. The sequence goes on along the minus strand of JAAERO010000070.1, from coordinate 22,291 downwards.
GGCCCATTATTCGGTCTCCTTCGTGGCCTTCTTGGCCGTGGTCGTCTTCTTTGCCGCTACCGGCTTCTTCTCCTTAGCGGCCGCTGACTTTGCCGGCGCGGCTGCCTTGGCAGTCTTCGTGGGCGCTGCCGACTTCTTCGCCTTAGCGGCCTCATCCTTTGCCGGCGCAGCCGCCTTTGCGGGTTTGGCCGCCTTCTTTTCCTTGGCGCCTACTTCCGGCTTCGCTCCCTTGGAGGCGGCCTTCTTCTTTGCGGGCTTGGCTGACGTTTCTTCTTCCTTCTCGCGCACGATGACGGTGATCTGCGAGAACGGCCTTAAGATGCCTCCGGCCCGCCCGCGGCCACGAGCATGAAACCGCTTCATAACCAGGTTCTTGCCGACGTGCGCTTCTGCAACGACGAGTTCGTTGACATCGAGGCCGTGGTTATTCTCCGCGTTGGCAACTGCCGACATCACACACTTGCGGACATCCTGCGCGATCCGCTTCCTGGAGAACTCCAGATCGGCGAGCGCATGATCGACCTTCTTGCCGCGGATCAACCCAGCAACAATATTCAGCTTGCGCGGCGAAACCCTCAGGCTTTTCGTCACCGCCTTTGCCTCGTTGTTGGCGAGGCTGCGCTCTCGCTTGGGCTTGCCCATCTTATCTCTTCACCGATTTCTTATCGCCGCTGTGCCCTTGGAATGACCGGCTCGGCGAAAACTCACCGAACTTGTGCCCGATCATGTCCTCAGTCACAGACACTGGAATGTGCTTCTGACCGTTGTAGACGCCGAACGTCAGACCCACGAACTGCGGCAGGATCGTCGAACGACGGTTCCAAGTCTTTATAATCTCGTTGCGGCTCGACTGGCGCACCTTCTCCGCCTTCTTGAGAAGGAATCCGTCGACAAACGGGCCTTTCCAAACTGAGCGTGTCATAAAACTTCTCCTCGGAGCCCGTCGGCTACCTCTTCTTCTTCGCCTTGCGGCTGCGAATGATGTACTTGTCGGTCGCCTTGTTCTTGCGGGTCTTGGCGCCCTTCGTTGGCTTGCCCCACGGCGTCGCCCAGTGCTTACCGCCGCACGTGCGACCACCATTGGGGTGATCGATGGGGTTCATAGCAACCGAGCGCACCGTCGGGCGAACGCCCCTCCAGCGCGTGCGGCCGGCCTTGCCCGTCACCGTGTTGGAATGATCCGGGTTCGAGACCGCACCCACGGTCGCCATGCATTCGGCGCGCACACGACGCGTCTCACCTGAACTGAGTTTCAGAATGGCCCATCCCGCATCGCGGCCGACGAGTTGAACAAATGTGCCAGCCGAACGCGCCAACTGCCCGCCGCGGCCCGGCTTCATCTCAACGTTGTGCACGATCGTGCCGATTGGCATCGACGACAGCGGCATGGCGTTGCCCGGCTTCACGTCAACATTTTTGCCTGCAATCACGTGGTCGCCCGCAGCCAGCCGCTGAGGCGCAAGAATATAGGCAAGGTCGCCATCGGGATATTTGACCAGGGCGATAAAGGCCGAACGATTGGGATCGTATTCCAGCCGCTCCACCTTGCCCTGAACGTCATGCTTCCTGCGACGGAAATCGACAAGCCGATAGCGCTGCTTGTGCCCGCCGCCAATATGCCGCGTGGTGATGCGCCCGTCATTGTTGCGCCCGCCCGTCTTGGATTTACCCTCCACCAGCGTCTTGACCGGTGGGCCCTTCCACAACTGGCTGCGGTCGATGGCCACAAGTTGGCGCTGGCCTGGCGACGTGGGACGGAATGTTTTGAGAGCCATGGGTCCGTTTCCTTAAAGGCCTGTCGCCAAGTCGATGGTGTGGCCTTCTTCGAGGGTCACGATCGCCTTTTTCACATTGCTCTGCTTACCGGTGCGCCCGCGGAAGGTTTTGACCTTGCCTTTGCGAACCAGCGTGTTGACTGCCTTGACCTTCACCTTAAAGAGGCTTTCCACGGCGGCCTTGATCTGCGGCTTCGTTGCCTTCGGCGCCACCTTGAAGATGACTTGGTTCGCCTCTGAGACGAGCGTCGACTTCTCGGTGATGATAGGCGCGACGATAACGTCGTAAGCGCTGAGCTTGCTCATGGCTTGCCCCCCCCATCAGCCTTGCGGCCAACCTCGGCGCCGGCAAAACGCTCATCCAAAGCGGCAACCGCCGCCTTGGTTAGCACCAACTTCCTGCGCCGCAGGACATCGTAGACGTTGATGCCTTGCACCGGCAGCACGTCGATGTTTGGCAGGTTGCGCGCTGCTCGGGCAAAGCCCGTCTCGAGTTCGGCCCCATCGATAATAAGCACGTTCGTCCAATCCAGCTTGGCGAACTGGGCCTTCAAAGCACCCGTTTTGCCGTCCTTGGAGGTCGCCTTGTCGATCACCACGATCTCGCCGGCTTGTGCCTTGGCGGAGAGAGCATAGCGCAACGCTAGTGCGCGCACCTTTTTGGGCAGATCTACCGCATGGCTTCTCGGCTTGGGGCCAAACGCCTTGCCGCCGCCGCGCCATTGGGGCACCGACTTGTCGCCGTGCCGGGCTTGGCCCGAGCCCTTCTGATTGTACATCTTGCTGCCAGTCACATGAACCTCAGAGCGGTCCTGTGCGTGGTGCGTGCCGGCCATGCGCTTCAACTGCTGATAACGCACCATACGATGGATCAGATCAGGCCGCGGCTTCAGGCCGTAGATCGCATCGGCGAGTTCCACCGTGCCGGCCTTGGATGCCTCAAGCGTGGTGACGTTGGCTTTCATCACGCTTGCTCCTTCGTCTCGGTGGACTTGGCGGTCTGTGTTGCCTGAGTGGAATCAACCGGCGCACTTGTGTCAACCGCGCCGCTGCGCCCTCTGAAGGCCCCCGGCCGCGGCACGTCTTTGGGTGGCGCCTTCTTGACAGCATCGCGCACCAGTACCCAGCCGCCCTTTGCGCCGGGAACGGCGCCGCGCACCATGACGAGCCCGCGATCAACATCGGTTCTCACAACCACGAGGTTCTGCGTGGTCACGCGCTTGTCGCCCATGTGCCCGGCCATCTTCTTGCCCTTGAAGACTTTGCCGGGGTCCTGGCGTTGACCAGTCGAACCGTGCGAGCGATGAGTAATTGAGACGCCATGGGTGGCACGGTTGCCGCCAAAATTCCAACGCTTCATGGCGCCCTGAAAACCCTTACCCTGATTGGTGCCGGTCACGTCGACAAACTGACCGGGGATGAAGTGGTCAGCCGTGATCTCCGCGCCGACTTCAATCAAGTTGTCAGGGCTCACGCGAAACTCAACGAGTTTACGCTTGGGCTCGATTTTGGCGACCGCGAAATTTTTCCGAGCAGCCTTTGTCAGGCGAGAAGGCTTACGCGTGCCTGCACCCAGCTGCATCGAGGTGTAGCCGTTCTTATCGTTCGTGCGGTGACCAAGAACCTGACACTTGTCGAGCTTCAACACGGTCACCGGGATGTGCTCGCCGGCGTCCGTGAAGATGCGGGTCATGCCCACCTTCTGTGCTATCACTCCGGAACGCATGTCGTGCATTCCTTCCTTCTTCTTTTACGTCTCACTGGCACAGGGCCAACCAAAGAACCGTGAACCTCTAAAGTTTGATCTCGACGTCGACACCTGCGGCCAAGTCGAGTTTCATTAGTGCGTCGACTGTCTGCGACGTCGGGTCGACAATATCCAGCAGCCGCTTGTGCGTGCGCATTTCGAACTGCTCGCGGCTCTTTTTGTCGACATGCGGCGACCGATTGACTGTGAAGCGCTCAATGCGCGTCGGCAGCGGGATGGGCCCGCGCACCTCTGCCCCCGTACGCTTCGCCGTAGCGACGATCTCACGCGTCGAGGCGTCCAAGATCCGATGATCGAACGCCTTGAGTCGGATGCGAATATTTTGACCGTTCATGTCCCGCTCTCATCCAAAAGGAAGAAGCGCCCAACATTGGGCGCCCTTTCGGTTTTTCGCCTCTACTCGGTTATCTTGGCCACGACGCCTGCCCCAACGGTACGACCGCCCTCACGGATGGCGAAGCGAAGCTTCTCCTCCATAGCGATCGGCTGAATGAGCTCGACTTCCATCGTGACGTTGTCGCCCGGCATCACCATTTCCGTGCCCGAGGGCAACGTCACAACGCCGGTCACGTCGGTCGTGCGGAAATAGAACTGCGGACGGTAGTTAGTAAAGAACGGCGTATGGCGGCCACCCTCTTCCTTGGTGAGGATGTAGGCCTCGGCTTTGAACTTCGTGTGCGGCTTCACGGAGCCCGGCTTACACAGCACCTGGCCGCGCTCCACAGCCTCCTTGTCGATGCCGCGCAGGAGGCAGCCTACATTGTCACCAGCTTCGCCACTGTCGAGCAGCTTGCGGAACATCTCAACGCCGGTCACCGTCGACTTCTGCGTATCGCGGATGCCGACGATCTCGACTTCCTCGCCAACCTTGACGACGCCGCGCTCGATGCGTCCCGTCACAACCGTACCGCGACCCGATATAGAGAACACGTCCTCGATCGGCATCAGGAACGGCTGGTCCTTCGCGCGCTCAGGCTGCGGGATATAGTCATCGACCACCTTCATAAGCTCCAAGATCGTATTCTTGCCGATCTCGGGGTTCTTATCCTCCAGCGCCATCAGAGCGGACCCCTTGACGATGGGAATGTCGTCGCCGGGGTACTGATAAGAGGATAGTAGCTCGCGCAATTCCATCTCCACGAGCTCAATCAGCTCGGGGTCATCGACCATGTCGACCTTATTAAGGAACACCACAAGTGCGGGCACGCCGACCTGGCGGGCGAGCAAAATGTGCTCGCGCGTCTGCGGCATGGGACCGTCGGCTGCGGAGACGACAAGAATTGCGCCGTCCATTTGGGCAGCGCCCGTAATCATGTTCTTCACGTAATCGGCGTGACCTGGGCAGTCGACGTGCGCGTAGTGGCGCTTCTCCGTCTCGTACTCAACGTGCGCGGTGGAAATCGTAATGCCGCGCGCGCGTTCTTCGGGCGCATTGTCGATCTGGTCGTATGCCGTGAACGTTGCACCGCCGGTCTCGGCAAGCGATTTCGTGATCGCAGCCGTCAGCGTCGTCTTGCCGTGATCGACATGACCGATCGTACCAATATTGCAGTGCGGTTTTCTCCGCTCGAATTTCGCTTTGGCCATCTTAGGCTCTCCACCTTCAGTTTTCGTTCCCTAAGGGAACCAGTACGTTTCACTTGGGCGAGGCGATGCTTTCTTCAAAGCGCCTCACCCTGTCCGCCTCACGTTCAGGCGTACTTGGCCTTCACTTCGTCCGCCACGTTGCGTGGGACATCCGCGTAGTGCGCAAACTGCATCGTGTAGGACGCGCGGCCCTGACTCATGGAGCGCAGCTGGCTCACGTATCCAAACATGTTGGCCAGTGGCACAAACGCACGGACCACGGTCGCGTTGCCGCGCATTTCCTGACTGCGGATCTGCCCGCGGCGGCTGTTGAGATCGCCGATAACTCCGCCGAGAAAATCACCGGGTGTCACCACCTCGACGTCCATGATCGGCTCCAGCAGCTTCACACCCGCCTTTTCACATCCTTCTCTCACGGCAGCGCGCCCAGCGATCTCGAAGGCGATGGCCGAAGAGTCGACCTCGTGGAAGGCTCCATCATACAGCGTCGCCTTCATGTCGACCATCGGGAAGCCGATGAGGACACCGCTATCCCAAACCGACCGGATACCCTTCTCCACGCCGGGAATGTATTCCTTCGGAACCGCGCCCCCGGCAATTTCGGCAGAAAATTCGTTGCCCTTACCGGTCTCGTTAGGCTCCATTCGCAGTTTGACGCGTGCAAATTGCCCAGTGCCCCCCGTCTGCTTCTTGTGAGTGTAGTCTATGTCCGTCGGCTTCACGAGCGTCTCACGATAGGCCACCTGCGGTGCGCCGACGTTGGCGTCCACGCCGTAGACGCGCCTCAAGATGTCGACCTTGATGTCTAGGTGAAGCTCGCCCATGCCGCGCAGGATCGTCTCGCCCGACTCGTGATCGACCGCCACTCGGAATGAGGGATCTTCAATCGACATGGTGTTGAGCGCCAGGGACATCTTCTCTTGATCGACCTTGGTCTTGGGCTCGATTTTCATCTCGATGACGGGATCGGGGAAATCCATCTTCTCCAGAAGCACGGGCTTATTGGGATCGCACAGTGTCTCGCCCGTGCGTGTGCCCTTAAGCCCCGAGATGGCGATGATGTCGCCAGCGTACGCTTCCTTAATCTCCTCGCGATCGGCAGCATGCATCAGATACATGCGTCCCACGCGCTCCTTCTTGCCGCGCGACGTATTGGCAAGTTGCTGGCCGCTCGCTACCTTGCCGGAGTAGATGCGGCAGAAGGTGATTGAGCCAACGTGCTCAAAGCTCATGATCTTGAACGCCAGCATCGACAGCGGATCGCTGTCGACCGGTTTGCGCAGCACGGGCTCATCGGTTTCGGGATCGAGGCCTTTGAAGGCCTCGCGATCCGACGGTGCGGGCAGGAAGTCGACGACGGCATCGAGCAGCGGCTGTACGCCCTTGTTCTTGAATGCGGAGCCGCACATCATCGGATAGAAAGTGGCCGCAACTGTTGCCTTGCGGATTAGGATGCGCAGCGTGTCAACGTCGGGTTCTTTACCATCAAGGTAACTTTCCATCACGGCGTCATCCATCTCGACGGCCGCCTCAATCATCGCCGCTCGGAACTCGGCTGCGCGTTCTTTGAGATCGTCAGGAATCTCCTGCACTTCCATCTGGGCGTCTTTGCCTTCGTTATTCCAGACGTAGGCTTTCATGGTGATGAGATCGACGACGCCCTTGAAATCGGCCTCCGCGCCGATGGGCAGCTGGATCGGCACAGTACGAGCGCCGAGTTTCTCCTTGATGTCCGAAACGCACATGTAGAAGTCGGCGCCGGTCTTATCCATCTTGTTAGCGAAGATGATACGCGGCACACCGTACTTGTCTCCTTGGCGCCAAACTGTCTCCGTCTGCGGCTCGACGCCTTGGTTGGAGTCCAGCACGCATACAGCACCGTCGAGCACACGCAAGCTACGCTCCACCTCGATGGTGAAGTCCACGTGCCCTGGCGTGTCGATGATATTCAAGCGGCGCTTTCTGCCATCGCGCCCCGGCCAGAAGCAGGTCGTCGCGGCCGAAGTGATCGTGATGCCACGCTCCGCCTCCTGCTCCATGAAGTCCATGGTAGCAGCACCGTCGTGCACTTCGCCGATCTTATAGGACCGGCCGCTGTAATAGAGGATCCGCTCAGTCGTCGTCGTCTTTCCAGCGTCGATGTGAGCCATGATGCCGAAGTTGCGGTAGTCCTCGATTGCATATTCGCGGGCCATGCTTTGTATTCCGAAAACCTGTTACCAGCGGTAATGGGAGAAGGCCCGATTGGCCTCCGCCATCTTGTGCGTATCTTCTCGCTTCTTGACCGCCGTCCCTCGGTTGTTGGCAGCGTCCAAAAGCTCTCCCGATAGTCTGTCAACCATCGTATTCTCATTGCGCGTGCGCGCGGCCGTGATGAGCCAGCGAATTGCCAACGCTTGGCGGCGCTCCAAGCGCACTTCGACGGGCACCTGGTAGGTGGCACCGCCGACACGGCGCGAGCGCACCTCGACGGAGGGCATGACGTTGTCGAGCGCCTGACGGAAAAGCTGCACGGGATCCGACTTCGCCTTGGTCCCCATGCGATCGAATGCGCCGTAGACAATGCGCTCGGCGACGGATTTCTTGCCCTGGTTCATCACCGCGTTCATGAACTTGGTGATGACGATTTCGCCAAACTTCGGGTCAGGATTGACCTCGCGTTTTTCGGCCCTATGACGACGGGACATTGCTTCTTCGTCCTTCGCTTCAATCTCTCAACAACAATGGGCCGCTTTCCCGGCCCATGGACCCCCGCCTTCGCGGAGATAATCGCCAGTGGCGATCACTTCGGCCGCTTGGCTCCGTACTTCGAACGCCGCTGTTTACGACCCGCTACGCCTTGCGTATCGAGCACGCCGCGTACGACATGATAACGGACGCCTGGAAGATCCTTCACGCGGCCACCCCGAATGAGCACCACGGAGTGCTCCTGCAGGTTATGACCCTCACCGGGAATGTAGCCGATCACCTCATGGCCATTGGTCAGGCGGATCTTGGCAACTTTGCGCAAAGCGGAGTTCGGCTTCTTCGGCGTCGTTGTATACACGCGCGTGCACACACCGCGCTTCTGAGAACACGCCTCCATGTGGCGCGACTTCTCGCGGTATGTCTTCTGACCCCGAGGCTTCCGGATCAATTGTTGTATCGTCGGCATTCGCCTTGTCCGTCCTAGTCCACGTTTGCCGGTTTGAAACGCGCATGCGCCAACCCGATCTTGCCTTGCCACGCTGACCCAGCGCGCCCGGCACGAAAAAACCAGAGGACCATACAGCTCTCAAGGGAACCGCAGATCTTGGTTCGAATTTTTCCTCTGCTTTGCGACGGCAGCGTCTAGGTCCAGAAAGGCAGCCCTTAAACGCTGCGCAATTGGCCTACCACCTACCGTGAGAGTGCGAGACCTATATACAGAGCGCCAAATGCGGTCAACACCCGGCGATTATCGAAAGCCATTTTTTTTGCCAAACTCTGGCAGGGCCCTGCTGCCAGCCCGCCCCCCGCATTGAACCAGATTAGGGGCCCCAGCGACAAGGCGAGTGCGACCGCCTCAGCATCCGCACCCAGATTTCTACATATATATGCCGCCCGCACGGGCGCTATTCGACGACCTCCTCAGTTGGCCGCCGGCGCCTGCGTACCGGCGCCTCACTTGGACCAGCAAGCGCCTTTTCCGCGTCAACCTTGGCCTGCTCACGCGCGATAAGCTCGTCGCGTTTGGCGGCAATCTTGCGGAGCCGGCGCAAAGTCCCTCCCGTCCCTGCCGGGATGAGGCGGCCAACGATCACATTCTCCTTGAGGCCCTCCAGCGTGTCGATCTTGCCGTTAACGGCGGCGTCCGTCAGCACGCGGGTGGTCTCCTGGAACGATGCGGCCGATATGAAGGAGCGGGTCTGCAACGACGCCTTAGTGATACCGAGCAGTACCGGGTTGGCTACGGCTGGCTTCTTGCCGGCTGCTTTTATCTCTGCGTTCCTCTCGTCGAACTCCACACGATCGAGCTGGTCGCCCTTTAGCATGTCGGTATCGCCGATATCCGTCACCTCTACCTTCTGCAGCATCTGGCGGACGATCACCTCGATGTGTTTGTCATTGATGGTCACACCTTGGAGTCGGTAGACGTCCTGGATCTCGTTGATCAGGTAGTTGGCGAGTTCCTCCACGCCTTTAATGGCAAGGATATCGTGCGGCGCCGGGTGACCGTCATAAACGAATTCGCCCTTTTCCACGCGATCGCCGTGCTGCACCGCCAAGCTCTTGCCCCGAGCGATCAGGTACTCCGCTGCCTCTTCCTTGTCGTCGTCCGGTTTGATTATGATCCGCTGCTTATTCTTGTAGTCCTTGCCGAACTCGATAGTGCCGGAGATTTCCGCAATGATGGCGTGATCCTTTGGCCGACGCGCCTCGAACAACTCGGCAACGCGCGGTAGACCACCTGTAATGTCGCCCGACTTAGCCGCCGCCGTGGGAATACGTGCTAGCACGTCGCCAGCCTTCACCTGCGCGCCCGGCACCACCGACAGAATAGCATCGACCGCCAGCAGATACCGCGCATTACCGCCGCGCGCGACCTTGATCGGCTTACCCTTGCCATCCTTGATGACAACAGCGGGCTTCAGGTCGGCACTGCGCGGGGATGCACGCCAGTCGATGATGACGCGGTTAGTCGTGCCCTTCATCTCGTCGGTTTGCTCACGAACAGAGGCACCATCGATCAAGTCCTCGAAGTCGACCTTGCCACTGACCTCAGTGAGGACCGGGCGTGTGAAGGGATCCCACTGGGCTAGCTTGGTGCCACGCTGCACCGTATCGGCATCCTTTACGTGGACACGTGCGCCGTATGGCACCTTGTGCGTGGCTAGCTCTTTGCCGCTCTGATCGACGATCACGATCGACATCGTCCGGGTCATTGAAATCTCGCGACCCTGACCGTCCTTGACCACGGCCGGATTCTTGACCTTCACCGTGCCGTTGAAGTTGGATTCGATAAACGACTGGTCAACGACGTTTGCCGTACCACCGATATGGAACGTACGCATGGTGAGCTGCGTGCCTGGCTCACCGATCGACTGAGCGGCGATAACGCCGACCGCCTCGCCGATGTTGACCGGCGTACCGCGTGCCAGATCGCGGCCATAACACTTTCCACACACACCCGTGATCGTATCGCAGGTCAGCACCGAGCGGATACGCACTTCCTGCACCTCTGCCTTCTCGATCACCTCGGCATGGCGCTCCTCGATCAGTTCGCCTGTCTTGACGATGACCTTCTTACGATCGGCCGGATCGACGATGTCTTCTGCAGCCGTGCGCCCAAGCACACGGTTGGCAAGCGAAACGATCACCTGTCCGGCATCGACGACGGCTTGCACCTTGATGCCGCCTTCGGTTTTGCAATCCTCCTCAATAATGATGCTATCCTGCGCAACGTCGACCAGACGCCGGGTGAGATAACCCGAGTTGGCGGTCTTGAGTGCCGTGTCCGCAAGGCCCTTGCGCGCGCCGTGCGTCGAGTTGAAGTATTCGAGCACCGACAACCCTTCTTTAAAGTTGGAGATAATGGGCGTCTCGATGATCTCGCCCGACGGCTTAGTCATAAGGCCACGCATTCCGGCAAGCTGCTTCATCTGCGCAGGGCTGCCGCGCGCGCCGGAGTGGCTCATCATATAGATCGAGTTGATGGGCAGCTCGCGGTCGTCCTTGCTGTCCTTTTGTACGGCCGAGATTCGATCCATCATTTCCTTGGCAATCTCGTCGGTGCACTTCGACCAAGCGTCAACGACCTTGTTGTATTTTTCTAGCTGGGTGATGAGGCCATCGTTGTATTGCTGCTCAAACTCAAGCACCATATCGTTGGTCTGCGCAACGATCTTGGCCTTTGAGTGAGGGATCTGCATGTCGTCCTTGCCGAACGAGATGCCCGCCTTAAAGGCTTGGTCAAACCCGAGCGCCATGATCTGGTCGCAGAAGATGACCGTCTCTTTCTGCCCGCAGTTGCGGTAGACGGCATCAATCATGCTGGTGATCGCCTTTTTCGTCAGTAGCTGGTTGACGAGCGCAAAGCCCACCCCGGGCCGGCGCGGCAACAACTCTGCGAGCATCATGCGGCCGGGGGTCGTGTCCACGATTTCAGTGACCTCCTCCCCTTCCTTGTTTACCGTATTGAAGCGCCCCTTCACTTTCGAATGCAGAGTCACGACACTAGCCTCGAGCGCGTGGCGCACCTCGTCGACCGAACCGAACAACATGCCTTCGCCGAGAGCCTTGTCGCGAACGATCGACAGGTAGTAGAGACCCAACACAATGTCCTGACTTGGCACGATGATGGGCGAACCGTTTGCCGGATGCAGGATGTTGTTGGTCGACATCATCAACACGCGCGCTTCGAGCTGGGATTCCAGAGACAGCGGCACGTGAACGGCCATCTGGTCACCGTCGAAGTCGGCGTTGAAGGCCGCGCAGACGAGTGGGTGCAGCTGAATCGCCTTGCCCTCGATCAGGGTGGGCTCGAATGCCTGGATGCCGAGGCGATGCAACGTGGGTGCGCGGTTCAAAAACACGGGATGCTCACGGATCACCTCATCCAAGATATCCCAAACCTCCGGACGCTCCTTCTCCACCAGCTTTTTGGCCTGCTTCACCGTCGCGGCTTGGCCCTGGGCCTGCAGCTTCGCATAGATGAAAGGCTTGAACAGCTCGAGCGCCATCTTCTTAGGCAGGCCGCACTGGTGCAGCTTGAGCTCCGGGCCGACCACGATTACGGAGCGGCCCGAATAGTCAACGCGCTTGCCCAGCAGGTTCTGGCGGAAGCGGCCTTGTTTGCCCTTGAGCATGTCGGCAAGCGACTTTAACGGCCGCTTGTTGGCGCCAGTGATAACGCGCCCGCGCCGTCCATTATCGAACAGCGCGTCGACGGACTCCTGTAGCATCCGTTTTTCGTTGCGGATGATGATGTCGGGCGCCCTTAGTTCCATCAGCCGCTTGAGACGATTGTTGCGGTTAATGACACGGCGATAGAGGTCGTTCAGGTCGGAGGTCGCAAAACGGCCGCCATCAAGCGGAACCAGCGGACGCAGCTCCGGCGGTATCACCGGCACCACCGTCAAGATCATCCACTCAGGCCGGTTGCCCGACTCCATGAATGCCTCGATCACTTTCAGCCGTTTGCCGAGCTTCTTTGGCTTGAGTTCGGTGGTCGCCTCGGAGATTTCCTGACGCAAGTCCTCACTAATCTTTGGCAGGTCCATGGCCGCGAGCATCACGCGGATCGCCTCCGCGCCGATCCCGGCGGTGAAGCTATCGGGACCATGCTCATCCAGCGCGCGATCGTACTCCTCCTCACTGAGAAGCTGCTTTTCACGGTACGCGGTGACGCCCGGCTCGATGACAATGTAGCTCTCGAAATAGAGAACACGCTCCAATTCCTTCAACGGCATGTCGAGCAGAAGACCGATGCGCGATGGCAGCGATTTCAAGAACCATATGTGCGCGACGGGAGCGGCCAACTCGATATGTCCCATGCGCTCGCGGCGCACCTTGGCGAGCGTCACCTCAACACCGCACTTCTCGCAGATTAGGCCCTTGTACTTCATGCGCTTGTACTTGCCGCACAAGCACTCGTAGTCCTTGATCGGACCGAAGATGCGAGCACAGAAAAGCCCGTCCCGCTCCGGCTTGAAGGTGCGGTAGTTGATCGTTTCGGGCTTCTTGATCTCGCCGAATGACCAGGAATGGATATCATCAGGACTCGCGATCGATATTTTGATCTGGTCAAACGTCGGGAGCGGCGCTTGCGTCTTGAACAGGTTGGTCATCTCGTTCATTCGGTCTCTCCATTCGGGGCGCGGCGAACACCCCGTTATTGTAGGCCCGAGGATCAAGCGGCATCCTGGGCAAATGGGCCCTGGCTCAAAGGGCCCTTAGAACGTCTGCGCGCTTGGCATAGTGCGCGCCCTCGGAGACCATCAGCTCCGAGTGGTCGTCTCAATACCTATTCGGCGGCCGGAGGCAGCTGGGGCCGCGCGCCCTCTTCCCCCGACGATGATTGCTCGACAGCTTCGGTATTCGTGTTTTCCAGCTCAACATTGAGGCCCAGCGCCCGCATTTCCTTGACGAGCACGTTAAAGCTTTCCGGCACGCCGGCTTCGAATGCATCGTCACCGCGGACGATCGCCTCGTAGACCTTGGTACGGCCGGCAACGTCGTCCGACTTCACGGTCAACATTTCTTGCAGCGTGTAGGCGGCGCCATAGGCTTCAAGCGCCCACACCTCCATCTCGCCGAACCGCTGGCCGCCAAACTGGGCTTTGCCGCCCAGCGGCTGCTGCGTCACGAGACTGTAAGGTCCAATGGAGCGTGCGTGGATCTTGTCGTCGACAAGGTGGTGCAGTTTTAAGAGGTACTTGTAGCCGACCGTCACCTTGCGATCGAAGGGTACGCCCGTACGCCCGTCGAACAGCGTAATCTGCCCCGATGTATCGAATCCGGCGGCAGTGAGCATCTCGACGATGTCGGGCTCGCGCGCACCGTCGAACACAGGCGTTGCGATCGGCACACCGGTCTTCAACTGCTCAGCGAGCTGGCCCAATTCCTCGTCGTTGACCTTCAGCTGCATCTCGTCCTTGCCGTAGATGCGCTCCATGTCTTCGCGCAATTCCTTGGCTTGTCCGCTCTCGCGGAACTTGTGCAAGGCTTCGTCGATGATGCGCCCCAGGCCGCGGCAGGCCCACCCCATGTGGGTTTCCAGGATCTGTCCGACATTCATACGGCTGGGCACGCCCAGAGGATTAAGCACCACGTCCACGTGTGTACCGTCGTCGAGGAACGGCATGTCCTCCACCGGAACGATCATTGAGACGACGCCCTTATTGCCGTGGCGGCCGGCCATCTTATCACCCGGCTGGATCTTGCGCTTCACGGCCACGTAGACCTTGACCATCTTCATGACGCCTGGCAGCAGTTCGTCGCCGCGCTGCAGTTTGTCGACCTTGTCGACGAAGCGGCGCTCCAGGCTCTTCTTGGCGTCCTCGTACTGCTTGTTGATCGCCTCGATTTCGCCTTGCGCTTTTTCGTCTTTGAGGCCGATCTCCCACCACTGGCTGCGCGGGATCTGGTCCAGCATCTCTTCGGTGATCGGCTCGCCTGTGCTCACCTCCTTGGGACCCTTGGAGACCTTCGCGCCCTTGAGCGCCTGCTTGAGGCGAGCGTAGACGTTGCGATCAAGGATTTGCATCTCGTCGTCGCGATCTTTGGCGAGGCGCTCAATCTCCTCGCGCTCAATCGACATCGCGCGTTCGTCCTTCTCCACGCCGTGCCGATTGAAGACGCGCACTTCGACGACCGTCCCCGACACGCCCGGCGGCAGCCGCAACGAGGTGTCGCGTACGTCGGAAGCCTTCTCACCGAAAATGGCGCGTAAGAGCTTCTCCTCCGGCGTCATCGGGCTTTCGCCCTTCGGCGTAATCTTGCCAACCAGAATGTCGCCTGGGTCCACCTCCGCGCCAATGTAGACGATGCCGGCTTCGTCGAGGTTCTTCAGCGCCTCTTCCGAAACGTTGGGAATATCGCGCGTAATCTCCTCAGGCCCGAGCTTGGTGTCGCGAGCCATAACCTCAAACTCATCGATATGAATCGAGGTGAAGACGTCGTCAAAGACGACGCGCTCTGACAAGAGGATGGAGTCTTCAAAGTTGTAGCCCATCCATGGCATGAACGCGACGAGCACGTTCTTACCGAGTGCCAAATCACCCAGATCGGTCGAGGGCCCATCAGCGATAATCTCACCAGCCTGCACCTGTTCGCCAACGTGCACCAGTGGCCGCTGATTGATGCAGGTATTCTGGTTGGAACGCTGGAACTTGCGCAGCCGGTAGATGTCGACGCCCGACTTGGAAGGGTCCGTTTCCTCAGTTGCGCGGATGACGATGCGCGTCGCGTCGACCTGATCGACAACGCCGGTACGCCGCGCAGCAATGGCCGCCCCGGAGTCGCGCGCCACGACCTCTTCCATGCCGGTGCCGACCAACGGCGCCTCGGCTTTGATCAGTGGCACTGCCTGCCGTTGCATGTTTGAGCCCATCAGGGCGCGGTTGGCGTCGTCATTCTCTAAGAAAGGGATGAGTGCGGCGGCGACCGAGACAAGCTGCTTGGGCGAAACGTCGATGTAGTCAACCTTTTCAGGTGAAACGAGCAAGACGTCGCCCTGGTAGCGGCAGGTGATGAGATCGCCCGTAAGCGTACCCTTGGCGTCGATCTCGGCATTGGCCTGCGCGACGTGGTGGCGCATCTCCTCCATCGCCGACAGGTAAACGACCTCATCGGTTAGCTTGCTATGCACGACCTTGCGGTACGGGCTCTCGATGAAGCCGTACTTGTTTACGCGTGCGAACGTCGCCAGCGAATTGATCAGGCCGATGTTCGGGCCTTCCGGCGTTTCAATGGGACAGATGCGTCCGTAGTGCGTGGGATGCACGTCGCGCACCTCGAAGCCCGCGCGCTCGCGCGTGAGACCACCTGGACCCAGCGCCGAGAGACGCCGTTTGTGCGTGATCTCCGATAGCGGGTTGGTCTGATCCATGAACTGCGAGAGCTGCGAGGAGCCAAAGAACTCGCGCACCGCCGCTGCCGCTGGCTTGGCGTTGATCAGGTCTTGCGGCATCACCGTGTCGATATCGACCGAGCTCATGCGCTCCTTGATCGCGCGCTCCATGCGCAGCAAGCCTACGCGGTACTGATTCTCCATCAGCTCACCCACAGAGCGCACGCGCCTGTTGCCGAGGTGATCGATGTCGTCGATCTCACCTTTGCCGTCACGCAAATCGACAAGCGTCTTGACGACCGCAAGAATGTCTTCCTTGCGCAGCACGCGCATAGTGTCTGGCGCGTCCAACTCAAGGCGCATGTTCATCTTCACGCGGCCAACTGCGGAAAGGTCGTAGCGCTCCGAATCGAAGAACAGCATCTTGAAGAGCGCCGTCGCCGCCTCAGTGGTCGGCGGCTCACCGGGCCGAATAACCCGGTAGACGTCCATCAGCGCCTCTTCCTGATTGGAGTTCTTGTCGATGTTCAGCGTGTTACGAATGAAGGGCCCGACGTTGATGTAATCGATGTCGAGGATGAGGAATTCCTTGATCTTCTGATCCTTGAGCTCCGCCAGCAATTCTGCGTCGAGCTCACGTCCAGCCTCACCGTGGATCTTGCCCGTATTCAGATCGACGATGTCCTCGGCAAGATAGCGGCCGGCCAGATCGTCGGCAGAGACGAGCACTTCTTTGAGGCCACCTTTCGCCAACTCGCGGGCCTTGCGCGCGGTGATCTTTTCACCCGCCTTGATGACCACCTCGCCTGTCTTAGCATCAGCGAGATCGCCCACCGGAGTCATGCCGCGCATTTTCTCCGGCACGAACGGCATTTTCCAGCCGCGTTTCGATTCCTTGACGGGTATCTGCTTGTAGAACGTCGCCAGTATCTCTTCATCGTTGAGGCCCAGCGCATAGAGCAGCGTCGTGACCGGCAGTTTGCGGCGCCGGTCGATGCGCACATAGACGATATCCTTGGCGTCGAACTCGAAGTCGAGCCACGAGCCGCGATAAGGAATAATGCGCGCCGCAAACAACAGCTTGCCCGAAACGTGCGTGCGCCCCTTGTCATGGTCGAAGAAGACGCCCGGCGACCGGTGCATCTGACTGACGATCACGCGCTCGGTGCCGTTGATGACGAACGTGCCGTTGGACGTCATGAGCGGCATGTCGCCCATATAAACGTCCTGCTCCTTTACGTCCTTGACGGACTTAGAGCCCGTCTCCTCGTTCACGTCGAACACGATAAGGCGAAGCTTGACCTTCAGCGGCGCGGAGTAGGTCATGTCACGCTGCATGCACTCTTCGACGTCATACTTCTCCGGATCAAATTCATAACGCACGAACTCCAGCGTCGCCCGCCCAGAGAAATCGGAGATCGGAAAGACCGATTTGAACACAGCTTGCAACCCGTGATCATCGGACCGGCCGCCGGGGGGCTCCTTCACCATCAAAAAGTCATCATACGAGCTCTTTTGAACCTCGATGAGGTTCGGCATCACCGCGACTTCTTGAATGGATCCGAATTTCTTCCGAATGCGCTTGCGGCCGTCAATGATCTCAGCCATTTCCGCTCCTTGTCATTCGCAGGTGACGACCCTGCGCATTGCTGCTTTGTGCGACGAGGGCCGCCAAACCCTCGCGCCTGAAAACGGTTCACCAGACGGCCCGTTTTGGGATTGCATCACCCCAAAAAGGCCCTCCAGAAAACCATCATAATCGGCTCGCCATCATTGAGCATTGTGGTCTTCGTGCGGCAGTCGACGCTCGGGAGCTATCCGATCACCAACCGCCGAATGTCTGCTGCCTCACTTGATCTCGACGGACGCGCCCTGGTCCTCGAGCTGCTTCTTCACCTTGTCTGCCTCGTCTTTTGACACGCCCTCCTTGACGGGCTTGCCACCAGCCTCCACCAGATCCTTCGCCTCCTTGAGACCAAGGCCGGTGAGGGCACGAACTTCCTTAATGACGTTGATCTTCTTGTCACCGGCGGCCTTGAGGATGACGGTGAACTCCGTCTGCTCCTCAGCAGCCGGTGCGGCCGCTGCAGGCGCCGCAGCTGCGACGGCTACAGCCGCAGATACGCCCCACTTGTCTTCCAACATCGTGGCGAGTTCCGCCGCCTGCAAGACGGTGAGGCCTGATAAATCGTCGACGATCTTTGCAAGATCGGTCATGGCATGCTTCCTTCCGGTCTGAACCTAGTGTCTGAAAATGTAGTCTTTAGGAACTGCGCATTTGCTTTGTGACGCCGTAACGCCGCCCATGCCGTCATGCGGCCTCGCCTTGCGACGCCTTCGCCTGAATGACACGTGCAAGCTGCGCTCCCGGTTCCTTGATCATGCGGGCGATCTTTGTCGCCGGCGCGTTTAGGAGACCTATGAGCGTGGCCCTTATCTCATCCAGCGATGGCAGTTCGGCGAGCGCTTTGACGCCGTTCGCATCAAGGACGGTATCGCCCATTGCGCCGCCGAGAATGACAAGCTTGTCATTCCCCTTGGCGTATGTGACGGAGACCTTCGCTGCCGCGATCGGATCCTTCGAGTAGGCGACGCACGTCTGCCCCTTGAAGAGATCTGAAATCGCATCGTACGAAGTGTCCTTGACTGCGAGCTTTGCCAGCCGGTTTTTGGCCACCTTAACCACACCACCCGCCCCCTTGACCTGTTGGCGGTAGTCGGTCATCTGGGCGACCGTCATTCCGGCATAGTGGGCAACAACCACTAACCCCGTGTCCTTGAACACGTTGTGTAGTGACGTCACGAGCTCACTTTTCGCGGCTCTATCCACCTGCTCACTCCAGTAATTGCGGTTGCGCCTCGTTAAGCGCTTACCGCGGGTTGCACCCTGCCGCCGTTCACGAGATGACCCGCTGCAGGCGACGCTTCGTTGCCGTCCTTCCGCGCGCCCGAATAAAGCGGCACGGTGCTGACCCAGAAGGTTCAAACCGGCTCCAACACTCAACGCATGAGCGACAAACCCGGATTGTCTTCTGTCTCATGCGGGCCCTTGTTCGAGGCTTAAGTCAGCCGGTCTGAACGACCCAACCAACACCCACAATCTCGGACAGTTCCAGGAGACAAGGCCGCGGACGGTCGTTATCTCCCGGATCCAGACACGACCTCCAAAGAGGTGGCATGTCTGAATTCTTCAAATGCCCTCGGCTTACGCCGCGGGCTGCCCATCATAAGAGGCTTGAGGCATCGACTTTGACGCCCGGCCCCATGGTTGACGTGATCGACACGCGCTTCAAATACGTTCCCTTGGCTCCCGTGGGCCTTGCCTTCATAACGGCGTCCACGAACGCCTTGATGTTCTCAACCAGCGCCGTTTCCGTGAAGCTCGCCTTGCCGACACCGCCGTGTACAATGCCCGCCTTCTCGACGCGAAACTCCACCGATCCGCCCTTGGCACCCTTCACTGCATTGGCGACATCCATCGTCACCGTGCCGACACGCGGATTGGGCATCAGGCCACGAGGGCCCAGAACCTTTCCCAGACGCCCAACAAGCGCCATCATGTCGGGCGTAGCGATGCAGCGGTCGAAGTTGATCGTACCCTTCGACACCTGTTCAACCAGATCTTCCGCACCAACAACGTCGGCGCCCGCCGCCGTCGCCTCGTCCGCCTTGTCACCGCGCGCAAACACAGCAACACGCGACGTGCGACCTGAGCCGTTCGGCAGATTGCACACGCCGCGCACCATCTGATCAGCATGCTTGGGGTCGACCCCAAGGTTCATTGCCACCTCGACAGTCTCGTCAAACTTCGCCGTCGCGCGGCCCTTCAAGAGTTTCACGGCCTCGTCAATCGTATGGTACTTATCCCGGCTAACACCCTGGCGTGCAGCCGCCAGCCGCTTACCGCCGGCCAGCCGTGCCGCCTTGATGGCTTCTTCGCTCATTTTCTGCGCCATCGACCTACTCCGTTACCTCAAGACCCATGGAGCGGGCCGACCCAGCGATTGTCTGGGCCGCAGCCTCGACGTCTTCAGTGTTGAGATCCTTCATCTTCAGCTTTGCGATCTCACGGACTTGGTCCATCGTGACCTTGCCCACCACCGTGCGCCCCGGCTCCTTGCTTCCCGAGCCGAGCTTTGCTGCCTTCTTCAAAAAGAAGGAGGCGGGAGGCGTGCGCATCACGAAAGAAAAGGAGCGATCCGAGTACACAGTGATCGTCACCGGAATCGGCGTGCCTTGCTCTGTATCCTTCGACTTAGCGTTGAACGCTTTGCAGAACTCCATGATGTTGACACCGCGCTGACCGAGCGCGGGTCCGATGGGCGGTGAGGGATTGGCCTGCCCCGCTGGCACCTGCAGATTGATGTAGCCGTCAATTTTCTTCGCCATGGTTTCCCCTTAGGACTTGACGGGAAGGGCTTTCCTTCCCAGGGTTAGCGGTGAAGCGGGCTCATCAGGCCCTCCCGCACATTATTCCGCAGGAGGCCTCAAGAGAGGTCGTCTGCGGTTCGCCGCTCGCGCGCGATCACTCATTAATATCTACGCTCGTTCGCTCTCCTTTATTGCAGCGCGCCTAGATCGGCACCTTTTCGACCTGGCCGAACTCCAGCTCTACCGGCGTCGGACGCCCAAAGATCGAAACAGCCACCTTCACACGTGCCCGTTCCTCGTCCACCTCTTCGACGTGCCCGGAGAACGAGGCGAATGGGCCATCCGCCACCTTCACCTGCTCGCCGATCTCGAAGGTGATCGACGGCTTTGGCCGCTCCACACCCTCCTGAACCTGGTGGAGGATGCGCATCGCCTCCTCCTCGGAGATCGGCATCGGCTTGTTTTCCGCGCCGAGGAACCCGGTGACCTTGGGCGTGTTCTTGATCAGCAGAAACGCCGAGTCGGTCATCTCCATCTTCACGAGCACATAACCCGGCAGGAACTTGCGCTCCACCTGGATCTTACGCCCCCGCTTGATCTCCACCACCTCCTCGGTCGGCACCAGAACCTCCTCGAAGAGGTCACCCAGTCCCGCCGCCTTTGCGCGCTCCTTGATGGCGTCGGCCACCTTGCGCTCAAAGTTTGTGTAGGCGTGCACAATGTACCAGCGCTTCGCCATTACCTTCTTCTCGTAGCGCGTTTCCGCGAGATTTGTGGACACTTCAGTTTTGCTCCGACCGCTCTAGCGGTTGCCGCCCAGCACCATCTGGACAAGCCAGCCAATCACTTGGTCTGTCAGTAGGAAAAATATTGCCGCGAGCGCAACCATCACCAAGACCATGATGGTCGTGATCCATATTTCCTTCCAGGTCGGCCAAGTAACCTTGGCCACCTCTTGACGCACTTCCTGAATAAACTGGACCGGATTGTATTTGGCCATTAATTTCACGTCCCCAGGCACAATGCGACAACCTGTCGCACTCCATGTGCCAGCTGCCGGCCGTCCCGGCGCCCTGGCCATAGAGACGACCAACACGATTTGGCAGGGGCGGAGGGTCTCGAACCCCCAACCTTCGGTTTTGGAGACCGACGCTCTGCCAATTGAGCTACACCCCTAATTCGCGTTCGACGCATGCTGCCGGCACGCGGGGGCGGCATACTTAACCGATGTTCCTGCGTTTGTCACTTGCTAGTGGCTCATTCGCCTCATGGCAGAATCAGCGCACCTCCTCGACCACCACAGCCGTCCCATAAGCCAGCACCTCCGTCACGGCTGCGGCAATTTCGTTAGCGTCATAGCGCATAGCGAGAATGGCATTGGCACCCATCTCTTCCGCATGCGCGACCAGGTGATCGAATGCCTCGCTGCGCGCCTGTTCTGCAAGCTTCGTATATAGAGTGATATTGCCTCCGAAGACGATCTGGATAGCAGCGCCGATATTGCCGACGATGCTGCGCGATCGCACCGTTAGCCCGCGTGCCATGCCCAAATGCTTGACCACGCGATAGCCCGGCAGATCGTTGGTCGTGACGACCAGCATCAACGCTCCTACTCTCCCGCGGCACCAAGTTTAAATGGAGCGGGTGAAGGGAATCGAACCCTCGTCATCAGCTTGGAAGGCTGTTGCTCTACCATTGAGCTACACCCGCTTGGCTTGCACCGAAGGTCTGGTGGAGGGGGTTGGATTCGAACCAACGTAGGCATAGCCAACGGATTTACAGTCCGTCCCCTTTAGCCACTCGGGCACCCCTCCAAGACTTCGGCCAGCATCTGGACAGCACAAGCTATAAACGAAATCGCCCCGCGCGTTGAAGCGGCAGGGCAATTACTTCCGTTGTTTATTGTGAAGACGCCCCGAAAGTCAATAGCAACGCGAGTGGCTTCGCAAACGCGAGGCAGCGCCTTTTCTCTCTAGGGCACCTCGAAAAATAACCCATACTCCGACTTATGCGAGTCTGATGCCTGACAGATTGATTCGGGCGGGGCACGATGGCGCAGATTGGGTTTTTCGATTCTGACAGGCGGCTTGAGCTGCTGTCGAAGAGGGGTGATCGGCTTGAGGCTATCGACAAGCTCGTGTGTTGGGAGAGCTTTCGCGCCGACATCGAGGCCGTCGTTGTGACGCCGGACGACGCAAAAAAGTCCAACGCCGGCCGCATCCCCGACGCCGCAACGCTGTGGCTCTTCCGCGAGAGGCT
>JAAERO010000069.1 GCA_024230315.1 Hyphomicrobium sp. | reverse complement strand
TTCAATAACCGCCGGCTACTCGCCTCCATAGGCAACATCCCACCGGCAGAAGCCGAGGCCCACTATTATGCTTGCTTGGAGGACCAAGATATCGCAGCATAACTCAAATGAAATAGCCTCCGGGAAACCCGGGGCGGTTCACAGTGTTACAAGCGGAGTGTCAAAGCAACGGGTTGTTGCGCCGCTTCGCCGCGTATTTGCGCATCTCCGCATGCCCGGAGCAACCCACGAATAGGGTTTTGCTCAGGCAGCGTACTGCCCGCCGCGCTCGCCGCGGAGCGTTGTAGCGCGACGTTGAATCGGCGGATTGGCGACATTAGGGTCATCCTGATTTTTCGCACCGACTGTCATGCCACTCCGCACCCGATCATCGGCCATAAAGCAGTTTTTCGGCGCCAAAGCGCCACATGACTGCTCAGGGTCAGACTCAGACGATCGACGCGTGGTCGCGGCCCGTCTGTTTGAGCCGCGAGAACGCAAGCCGTCGTTTAAGGGATAGCGATGCTCCCTCCCGAAACAGTGACTTGGCCAAGGAGGCTGACACCGATGAGGATGCATAGTCCTCCGGAGAACGAGCGAATCAAACGCGCCTACTTCACCTACCTGAAGGAGACGCGCCGTCTGAGCGAACCATCGATCGATGCGTCGGCCGCCGCGATCAGCCGGTTCGAAGATTACACCAGATATCGCGACTTTAAATCGTTTCACATCCAACAGGCCGTCGGCTTCAAACAAAAACTCGCAGAACAGACCAGTCGACGGACCGGTCAGCGCCTGAGTAAACAGACATTGTACGCAACGCTGAGCGCGCTGCGGGCCTTTTTTCATTGGCTCGCCGGCCGGCCTGGTTATCGCTCGCGCCTTTCCTACGCCGATGCCGATTATTTCAACCTATCCGATAAAGAGGCGCGAATCGCGAAGGCATCCTCAGAAAGACCGGTGCCGACGGTTGAACAAATCCTCCATGTGCTCGGCTGTATGCCCACAGCAACCGAGATCGATCGGCGCAACCAGGCTTTGATCGCGTTCACACTCCTGACCGGCGCGCGCGACGGCGCGATCGTATCGTTCAAGCTGAAGAACCTGGACGTAGCCGAGGGCAAGCTGGTCCAAGACGCGCGCGAGGTTAAAACGAAGTTCTCCAAGAGCTTCACCACGTGGTTTTTTTCCCGTGCCGCCTGAAGTCCGGCAGATCGTCGCGGATTGGGTCGCGTTTTTGGAGACGCAAAAGCTCTTCGGCCCCACGGATCCGCTGTTTGCGTCTACACGTGTGGAACTCGATGAGCATCACGCATTCCGCGCTGCGGGTTTATCTCGCGCGCACTGGTGCAACGCGACACCGGTCCGCACCATCTTCAAGAACGCCTTCGAGCGCGCCGAACTCCCCTATGCCAATCCCCATTCGTTTCGCAATACGCTTGCCCAGTTGGGCCAGCGAGTTTGCCAGACACCGGAAGAGTTCAAGGCGTGGAGCCAGAATATCGGGCACGAGCAGGTGATGACGACGTTTTCTAGTTACGGCCAAGTCCCAGACGCGCGGCAACGCGAAGTCATTCGTGGACTTGCCCGCACGCCCGAGAGCAATGCCTACAAAGAGCAGCTCGTCAATCAATTCCGTCGGCTTCTGGAGGTTGCCACGCATGGCGATTAGTGCGCGGGACAGAGATATGTCCATTTGAGGTATGACCGAAATGGTCTGCTCTCTGGCACTTATCGATAGGAGTCTGACCAATTTGGGCAGCAAAGCACCCGGAACGGACATCATTCTGTCGGCGCCCCAGGTCCGCGCAGCGCGAAATCTCTTGGGCTGGTCACGCCGCGAGCTTGCCATCGTATCGGGCGTTTCATCAGGCACGATCAAGGCGATAGAGCACGGCTCGACCGATCCCCGTCTTTCGACGCTGCGCAGGCTTGCGCGAACCTTTAAAGCGCACAACGTCGAGTTCCTGTTTGAAGGCCACTCGACGGGCGTGGTGATCAGCGCACCATCGAATTCAAACCAACATCGAGGCGACTGATTCCTTTGCCGTGACGAGAAATCGGCGGGGGCTCGGAAGGCAAAAATAGGCGGCGTTTCTTGCTGCGCTTTTGACCGCGGTCTGCCGGCCGAGCCTGCACCTCGCGCCTGGCGTACTGCTGCGCGCGGTGGTCCAGCAGGTTGAAGGATGGATTTTGGGAGTCCGCAATACTCGGAACCTCTCGCCCGTTTGTTGCGATGGCGTTGCGATAGGGGCCAGTTCTTTGAATTAAACATGAATTAAGCCATTGCAATTGCGAAGGTAAATATATCCGTTGACAGGGCTCCGGCAGCCCTTGCCGTTATCGACGCGCCTCCACCGCTGCTCTACGTCAAGGGCGATGCGGCTTTGCTCGACCGGCCCATCGTGTCCATCGTCGGCTCGCGCCAATGCTCGGCTGCGGGCACCAAACTGGCACGCGTCTTTGCCAAAGAGCTTGGCCGTGCCGGGTACGTCGTCGCCTCGGGTCTGGCGCGCGGCATCGACGCCGTCGCACATGAAGCAGCTCTAGAAAGCGGGACGATTGCCGTCGTGGCGGGCGGCATTGATGTCGTCTACCCGTCCGAGCACGACGTTCTGCAACTAACCATCGGCGAGCAGGGGTGCCTTATCACCGATGATGCCACCTGCATTCGCACCTCGCGGCAAGGATTTTCCCCGGCGCAACCGCATCATCTCGGGCATTTCATTCGGTGTCCTCGTCGTGGAGGCTGCGCGCCGCTCTGGCACATTGGTGACGGCCCGGCTCGCCGCTGAACAAGGACGAGAGGTCTTTGCCATTCCCGGCCACCCGCTCGACCCGCGCACTGAAGGAACCAATCGTTTGTTGAAATCTGGGGCCACGCTCGTCACCGAGCCCCACGATCTTGTATCGGCGCCAGCCCCGCTAACCGGAGCCTATCCAACCACGCCGTATGAAGAGGCAGAACCCGAGCAGACTGCTGTGACTGCGCCTATGCGCCGCTCTCTGACAGCAACCGTGACCGGGTCCTCGCCGCCCTCGGCACCGCGCCGATTGATATAGATTCCCTTGTCCGGGGGACGCGACTTGAGATCCGACAGCTCCAGGAGAGGCGTTGATCGAGTTGGCTCTTGCCGGGCGTATAGAACGCCACGGCAGCGGATTTATATCGTTATCTCCGGACGGCGCCTAATGAGGCCTCAGCGCTCGCTCTCTTTGCTCTGTGTACGCGCCTCCAAGAGGGCCACCCCTAAGATAGCCGCCAGCGTCCTGTACTCGGCTTTTTCCGCCAGCCGCTTGAGCTCGTGGACGATATCGGAAATGTAGTAGAGCGTATCAGATCTGCTTGTTTTTCCAGCAGATACGCGCCCACTATCGGGGTCCTCCGGCCCTGTTATCATATGCTCAATCCCCGTGGCCGATATTGGCAACCGTAGCGGCTACCAAGTAACATTCACAATTTTTAATTGCAAATATATCAGATCGATATCCTTGGGTTGTGGATATTGTGTGGTTTGACACCACCACATTCATCTCCCATGTTCGCCCGCCGATCGGACCGACGGAGCCATTGGGCGGAAGCCAGCATGGAGTCGAAAGGCGGGCTCCCCAGTCGAGCGTAATCAGCATGAAAGTTTCAAATGAACGTCGTCATCGTTGAATCGGCTGCCAAGGCCAAGACCATCAACAAATACTTGGGCAGCAGTTACAAGGTCTTCGCGTCCTTCGGGCACGTGCGCGATCTGCCCTCCAAGAATGGGTCGGTCGAGCCGGAAAATGACTTCGAAATGCACTGGGACAGTGATAGTAAGTCTCAGAAAATCATCAAGGAAATTGCTGCCGCGGTCAAGAATGCCGACAAGCTTATCCTCGCGACCGACCCCGACCGGGAAGGCGAGGCCATCTCCTGGCACATCCTGCAAATATTGGAGAAGAAGAGGGCCTTGAAAAAGGGTCTTGCAGTGGAGCGGGTCGCATTCAATGCGGTCACCAAGAAGGCCATCCTGGCCGCTCTCAAAGAACCGCGCCAGATCGATACGCCCCTCGTCTCCGCCTATCTGGCGCGCCGCGCGCTCGACTATTTGGTTGGGTTTACGCTGTCGCCCGTCCTTTGGCGCAAACTGCCGGGCGCGCGCTCTGCCGGGCGTGTCCAGTCGGTCGCCCTGCGGCTGATCTGCGAACGCGAAGCCCAGATCGAAGCTTTCAAAAGCGACGAGTACTGGACGATCGAGGCCGTGCTCACCACTGAGAAGGACGAAGAGTTTCCAGCCCGTCTCAACGCCATCTCCGGCACCACCTTGAAGAAGCTCGATATCAAGGATGCAACGACGGCGACGGCCATCAAAGCAGCGATAGAAAAGGGCGAATTCCGCGTCGCATCAGTTGAGAAGAAGGCGGTCAAGCGAAACCCCTTTGCGCCGTTTGCAACCTCGACCTTGCAGATGGATGCCTCGCGCAAACTCGGCTTCTCCGCCAAGCAAACCATGCAGGTCGCCCAACGCCTCTATGAGGGCATCGACCTTGGTGGCGAAACCGTTGGTCTCATCACTTACATGCGGACAGACGGCGTGCAGATTGTTCCCGAAGCGATCAGCACCATTCGCAACGAGGTCGAAAAGGTATACGGCAAGTCTTACCTTCCGCCATTCATCCGCGAGTATAAGACCAAGGCCAAGAACGCCCAGGAAGCGCACGAAGCAATCCGCCCCACGGAAATAACGCGCAAGCCGGCCGATGTGACGCGCTACCTGCAAAAGGACCAGGCAACCCTCTACGATCTCATCTGGAAGCGTGCGATCGCCAGCCAGATGGCCTCTGCCGAACTTGAGCAGACAGCGGCCGATATCGAGGTAAATGGCCGCGACGGCAAGACATACACCCTACGTGCAACGGGCTCTGTGGTGAAGTTCGACGGCTTCCTCAAGATCTACGAGGAGGGTCGCGATGAGCGCCCGCGCGCTGCCAAAGGCAAAGATGATTTGGCCGACGACGATGCGTCCCGGCGCCTGCCCCCGCTCACTGAAGGCAGCCGTGTCACTGACAAGGCCGTCGAGGCGGAACAGCATTTCACGCAGCCGCCGCCGCGCTTCTCCGAAGCGACACTCGTCAAGAAGCTAGAGGAGCTTGGCATCGGCCGACCGTCGACCTACGCCTCCACGCTTGGTGTTCTGCAAGAGCGCGACTATGTCCGCATCGAAAAGAAGCGCCTGGTCCCAGAAGATAAGGGCCGTCTGGTCATTGCCTTCTTGGAAGGATTCTTCCGCCGCTACGTGGAGTATGACTTCACTGCTGACCTAGAGGAGAAGCTCGACCTCATCTCCGACGGGAAGCTGTTGTGGAAGGACGTACTGCGAGACTTCTGGCGTAACTTCACCGGCGCGGTCGACGAAATCAAAGATCTGCGTGTCGGCGACGTTCTTGAAGCGCTCAACAAAATGCTGGGGCCCCACATCTTCCCGCCGCGTGAGGACGGAGGCGAGCCGCGCACCTGCCCTGCGTGCGGCAATGGCCTGCTGAGCTTGAAGATTTCCGGCAAGTACGGCGCCTTCATCGGCTGCGGCAACTACCCAGAGTGCCGTTATACACGCCAGCTCACCGATCAGAATGGTGGCGACGGAGAGGCCTCAACGCCGGACGGAAAGCTCTTGGGCCACGACCCCGATACTGGACTTGCCGTGACGCTGCGCAAGGGTCGGTTTGGACCCTACGTACAGCTTGGCGACGGCACCGAGGACGAAAAGCCCAAGCGGGCCAGCGTGCCGCGCGGCGTCGACGCTTGCACACTCGAGTTGGAGTACGCGCTCAAATTGTTGTCGCTGCCGCGCGAGGTGGGCCTGCATCCTGAAAGCGGCAAGCCGATCGTCGCCGGCCTCGGCCGCTATGGTCCATTCGTTCTACACGATGGCATGTATGCCAATCTGGATAGCGTCGAGGACGTGTTTACGGTCGGCCTCAACCGCGCCGTGGCGCTGATCGCGGAGAAAACCGCTGGCGGCAAGAGTCGTTTTCAGCGCGCCAAGCCCACGGTACTCAAGGAATTGGGTGAACATCCCGACGGCGGCCCCATCCAAGTGCTGTCGGGCCGTTATGGCCCCTACGTCAAGCACGCCAGCGTCAATGCGACAATTCCCAACGGCAAGGATCCGGCGGCGATTACAGTTGAAGAAGCCGTCGAGCTGATCGCCGCGCGCGCCGTTAAGGACTCCAAGAAGCCAGCGAAAAAGGCAACCAAGAAGACCGCCCGCAAGGCTCCCGCCAAGTCGGCTAAACCGGCATCAAAATCGAGCAAGAGCAAATCAGCCAAGACAAAGACGCAAGCCGCCGAAGTCTGAGGCTAAATTTAAAGCCCACATTGTCATGAATCATTGCCAGACTTGCTGACATGGCGCGCAAACCCAAAAGCGCTAAAGGCGCAACGTCCACGCGACGCGGCTTGCCCAGCAAGGATAAAATCCTTGAATTCCTGAAGTCATCAACGGAAAAAGTCGGAAAGCGCGAGATTGCGCGTGCATTTGGTATCCGCGGTGACGCGCGGACCGATCTCAAACGCCTGCTTGCCGAAATGCGCAAGGACGGCAAGCTCGCCGGCAGCCGCAAGACGGGTGTGCGCAAGCGGGGCACGCTCCCGCCGGTTGCCGTGCTGGAGGTGACAGGCCGCGACGCGCAAGGTGATCTGATCGCCAAGCCCACTGTCTGGGACACCGAGGAAGGCGCGCGCCCGGCCGTCTTGGTGCTTGTGGGCCACTCCCGCGGACCCAGCGCCGACATCCAAGCCGACATAGGCATCGGCGACCAAGTGCTGGCGCGTATCACCGAGCTTAGCGAGCCCGACGTCGAAGGCTTTCGCTACGAGGCGAGCTCCATCAGACGGCTGCCGCGCGAGAAGCGGCGGCTGCTCGGCGTCTTCCGCGCGCACCGGCACGGCGGCGGCACGATTGAGCCCATCGACCGCAAGCAGCTGCGCTCCTGGTCTATCAAGAAGGGCGATGAAGGCGAGGCGGAGGATGGTGACCTCGTCCACTTCGATCTTGTCAGCCGGGGCCGGATGCATGTTCCCCAGGCGCGCATCCTGGACACTCTCGGCAATCCAGGGGACCAACGCCAGATCAGCCTGATCGCCATCCACACCCACGGGCTTCCTGTCGACTTCCCCGAAAGCGTGCTGAACGAGTTGAAGCATCTCACACCGCCGAAGCTCGAAGAGCGCACCGATCTTCGCGATCTGCCCCTGGTGACTATCGACCCCCCCGACGCGCGCGATCATGATGACGCGGTCTATGCCGAAGCCGATAACGATCCTAAAAACAAAGGGGGGTGGGTGGTGATCGTGGCTATTGCCGATGTTGCGCACTATGTGCGCTCCGGCACAAAGCTTGATCGCGAAGCCAAACTTCGCGGCAACTCGGTCTATTTCCCCGATCGCGTCGTGCCCATGCTGCCTGAGCACATTTCCAACGATCTGTGCTCACTGCGTGAGGGCGAAGACCGACCCTGTCTGGCCGTCCGTATGGTGGTCGATGCACATGGCAACAAGCGCAGCCAAACGTTCCTGCGCGCCATGATGCGCTCCGCCGCCAAGCTCAGCTACCAGGAGGCCCAGGCGGCCATCGACGGCAAGCCATCGACGAAATGCAAGCCGTTGTTGGAGCCCATACTAAAGCCGCTATGGGCGGCATATGCCGCATTTGCCCAAGCCCGCAACCGCCGTGAACCGCTGGACCTTGATTTGCCCGAGCGCAAGATTGTGCTCGACAATAAGGGCCAGGTCGAACGTGTCGACATACCTGAGCGGCTGGCCGCGCACCGGCTCGTTGAAGAATTCATGATCCAGGCAAATGTAGCGGCAGCCGAAGCGCTGGAAGGCAAGCGCGCACCCGTCGTCTACCGCATTCACGATCGGCCCTCGCAGGAAAAGCTGAAAAACTTGCGTGAATTCTTGGACTCGCTCGACATGAAGCTCGACCCGCCAAGCGACCTCAAACCTGCGCACTTCAATCGTATTCTGGCGCGCGCAAAGGCTATGCCGGTTCCCGATCTCATTAATGAGGTGGTGCTGCGAAGCCAATCGCAGGCCGAATACAATCCAGAAAACATCGGTCACTTTGGTCTCAATCTGCGCCGCTATGCCCACTTCACCTCACCCATCCGCCGTTATGCCGACCTTCTCGCCCACCGGGCGCTCGTGCGCGCCCTGGGTCTTGGCACCGGAGGACTGGAGGACGACGAGGCCGCGCGCCTTGCTGAAATCGCCAAGCAGATCTCGGAAGCGGAACGCCGTGCCATGGCCGCCGAGCGAGAAACGGTCGACCGGCTGATAGCGGCGCACCTCGCCGATCGCATCGGTGCAACCTTTACTGGCCGCATCGCCGGCGTCACGCGTTCCGGCCTCTTTGTGCGCTTAAAGGAGAGCGGCGCGGACGGGTTTGTGCCCGTATCGTCACTCGTGGGGGACTTCTATCACCACCTCGAAGCGGTCCACACTCTCGTTGGGCAACGCTCCGGAGCAACGTTCAGTCTGGGCGACCCGGTCGAGGTGCGACTGGTGGAAGCCATTCCATCTGCCGGCGCATTGCGATTCGAGATGCTGAGTGAAGGCAAAAAGGGCAAGCCTTCCAGTGCGCTCGGCAAGAAGGTGAACGTGCCCAAGTTTCGTCGTCGATCACGCAGGCGGCGCTAACGCGGTATGATTTTTTATGCGCGGCCATTGGTCCCTTGACGCCGATGTGCTGAGCCGCAAGGACTATGGCCCCATGGGAATTGCCTCATCATCGAGCGTTCAAGGCATCAAGCACGAGCGATCCGTGCCCCAATCGCTCAAGCGTGGTGCGGCGCAAATGTGCCCGGCCTGCGGGAATGGCGCACTCTATACGCGCTATCTCAAGGTTGCCGACCAGTGTCCGGCTTGTTCGGAGGAGCTACATCATCACCGGGCCGACGATGCACCGCCCTACTTCACAATTCTGATTGTGGGGCATTTCGTCGTAACCGGCGTCATGATGGTTGAGGACTACTTCCGTCCAAACTATTGGGTCCACGCGCTCATGTGGTTCCCCTTGACGATCGGGCTCACCCTGTTGCTTCTCCCACGTATCAAGGGGGCTCTTGTCGGCCTGCAATGGGCGCTAAAAATGCACGGGTTCGGCGCCCCCGAAGTGCATGAGGGACCGCCAAATGCCGCCCGGCCGGACGCTGACTAAGGTGGTGGAATAGCATCCCGGCACGTGCCCCGGCCCTCTTGCTTGACAGGTCCGCGCCGGTCGCTATGTTGCCGCTCACTCCGTCACCGAGCAGAGCACTCCAGGTTTACAGATCATGGCTAAGCCCGTTACTCAGAAAATCAAGCTGCTCTCGACGGCAGGCACAGGCTTCTTCTATGTGACCAAGAAAAACCCGCGCACGACCACTGACAAACTCGTGTTCAAAAAGTACGACCCGGTCGTTAGGAAGCACGTCGAGTTCAAGGAAACGAAGATCAAGTAAGCGTGGCGCGCCTGAGTCGTATGCATCCGGTGAAGACCGCAGGGAATGAGGGTCGCGATCAGGCGGCTATGGCCTGAGCCTCCTTCCAGTTCCAGGGCAGCAGGTCATCGAGTTGCTTTGCCGGGTGGTCGTTGATGCGGGCGAGGACGTCTGCGA
>JAAERO010000068.1 GCA_024230315.1 Hyphomicrobium sp. | reverse complement strand
CAAGGTGGCGCAGAACCACCGCAAGCAGGCAGATCATTGCAAACTCACCCGCCCCGATGAGCCGAAAACGCAAGCCAGAACATCCCGCGCGAACTGTACGATCACCGATCACTGCCTCAGACGCGCTTGTTCAGACGTTCCCAAGACACCCACGAATGCCGGGCATTCGAAGGTGTCTCCTATTGAACCGGACTAAAGCGGAGAGGTATGCCGGCGCTGCCTATCCTGCGGCGCCACTTCTCACTTTGCCCGCAACCCGTGTTGCATCCGCCCTGTGGCTCTTGTTCGCCAGCTGATCGATCCAGCGATACGCAAGCCATACGGCAAGGATGCCAAAAATCACGCCGCCAAGCACGCTGCCGGCGAGCACACCGACCGCGCCTGCCAGAACCGCCCCGGCTTGCACCAAGGGCACGGTGCCAAGCGTTGCGCGCCCCCAATTGAGTGCCGTCGAATAGTGTGGCCGCCCCAGCGTGTTGAATGCGGCATTGGCAACGAACAGTGCACCGAGAAAAACGAAGGAGGGGGGCAGCGCCCGGCAGAAAAAGACGATGAGATCAGCCGTCTCGCCCGTGGCATCGAAGGCGCCGGCAATCGGCCACGCAAGAACAGCAAGAATGGCCCAGGCAATGCCGGTGAACGCCGCCGTGACGAGAAGAGATTGCGTGAGTGCGGCCCGCACGCGATCAAAAGCGCCGGCGCCGTAGTTCTGACCAATGATGGGACCGACCGTCGCCGACAGAGCAAAAATGGCACCAAAGGCGACGGGTATCACGCGGCCGACGATCGCCCATCCTGCCACAGCGGTATCGCCGAAAGGCGCCATGGCGCGCGTTACATAGGCGTTGGCAACGGGCGTCGCGATGTTCGTCAATACAGCAGGAACAGCTACGGCGATATGGGCGGGCGCGTCCGCTAAAACAGTCCTCACGCGTAGCCGCCCCCATAAGTCGTGCACCCAGACGACGCCATAAAGACCGATCGTCATCATAACCAGACGCGCTAAGGCGGATGCAATAGCCGCCCCCTGGATTCCAAGACCCAGGCCAAGAATGAGGATCGCGTCGAGCAATGTGTTGACCGGCGCGCCAATGAGCGTGACGTTCATCGCCCGGCGCGCATCACCTGCCGAGCGCAGTACCGAGGCGGACGTCATGGCAACGGCCAACGGCGGGAGTGCCGGTACGAGGATCAGCAAATAGACCGTTGCGAGTTCGTAGGCGCGTCCCGTCGCGCCCAGAAGTTCCAGGAACTGCGGGATTAACAGCCAGATGACGAGGCTTAAAAGGCTCGCTGCCACGAAGGTGAGCACGTGCGCATTAAGCGACAAGCGGCGCGCGCGCATTCTGCGCCCGGCACCAAGGGCAGGCGAGACCAGCGACGTGGCCGCAATCGAAAGGCCAATGCCCATCGAAATAGTGAGAAAAAGGATGGAGCTCGCATAACCTACCGCGGCGATCACGACATCGTCGCCGACCCAGCTCAGAAAGAGGATGTTGGCAAGATCGCCTAAGAAGATCGCCATCAGGCCGGCGGCACCCGTACCCGTCATCACGAGAATATGGCGCAGGATCGAACCGATGACGAACTTCGGCGGCGCGCTCGTTACGCGGCGCGCCCGCGAGCCCGTCTGCATGATTCTTGGTCCTTTTTATCCAGGTCAGGGCCGGGTCTTAGCATGCATCGGCCACTCAGACCCGGCGGCGAGACTTTATTGCCGCTGCCAGCGTGCCCTCATCGAGATAGTCAAGCTCTCCCCCGACAGGGACACCTTGGGCGAGCCGAGAGACCACGACGCCTGTGGCCTGAAGCTGCTCCGTCACATAGTACGTCGTCGACTGACCTTCCACGGTTGCGTTCAGGGCAAGCAAAACCTCCTTCACCTCACTCAAACCTGCACGCTCTATCAGTCCCGCAATGTTGAGCTTGTCCGGCCCAATACCATCCAGGGGTGAAAGGTGACCGCCCAATACATGATAGAGCCCTTTGAGGACGCCGGCGCGCTCCAGCGCCCACAGGTCGCCAATCTCTTCAACAACGACGATCAGCGATTGGTCGCGGCGCGGGTCCTGGCAAAGGCTGCAAGGCGTTACCGTATCAAGATTAGCGCATACCGGGCACTCAACGATCTTCTCAACTGCGATCGCGAGCGCCTGAGAGAGCGGCAGCAGGAGTTCGTTGCGCTTCTTCAATAAAGCCAACGCCGCCTTGCGCGCTGAGCGCGGCCCAAGCCCCGGCAATCGGGCCAGGAGCTGGACAACGTGTTCAATTTCTGGACCTGAGACTTTTCGCGACATGCTTACACCGACATTCCCCAAGTAGTCCGTCATTTTCGTTCAGTGCGCCCAATTTTGCCTCGGCCAACACGTCACGTTGAGCCGAACTTCGCTTATTGGTCGAGGTTTAGCCAATGGCGATGGCTCCTTGATCGTTTCGTTGCGTGT
>JAAERO010000067.1 GCA_024230315.1 Hyphomicrobium sp. | reverse complement strand
ACACGCAACGAAACGATCAAGGAGCCATCGCCATTGGCTAAACCTCGACCAATAAGCGAAGTTCGGCTCAACGTGACGTGTTGGCCGAGGCAAAATTGGGCGCACTGAACGAAAATGACGGACTACTTGGGGAATGTCGGTTAGAGAGTCTTTTTTCCTTCTTCTTATTTTGCTCTGTTTGTTTATTCAGGCCACATTGCCTACTCGGCTCCCTTCGCTTTCGTTCAACAGGCGCGATTGATAGAAGCCGCGGCAGTTTCGACAAGTACACGTTGGCCGCCTGAACGGTGCCTAAAAGCTCTCCGGTAAGCCGGGTCGCCCCGCTTGACGAGGTCTTGGGGTGAGGCCGGCAAGCGTACGAAGGGCGATGAGGACCCTTGCCGGCAAAGTCGCGCAGATCAACTCCAGAGCCTCGCAGCGTGGTTCTTCCAGCACGCCAGTGTGCCAGCGAGGCCGAGCTTGCTCTTAACCGACATTCCCCGGATGACACTGCATCGATGATGGAGTGCGCCAATTTCCGTTCCTCGAAGCAGGAACTGCGGTAATCAGACCCTCACTTGCCGCCACTGTGGCTGGCGAGCGTCAAGTCTGGCCGTTTGGTGT
>JAAERO010000066.1 GCA_024230315.1 Hyphomicrobium sp. | reverse complement strand
TCAATAACCGCCGGCTACTCGCCTCCATAGGCAACATCCCACCGGCAGAAGCCGAGGCCCACTATTATGCTTGCTTGGAGGACCAAGATATCGCAGCATGACTCAAATGAAATAGCCTCCGGGAAACCCGGGGCGGTTCAGAATCGTAACGGAATTACGCCAGTAGCGCAGCAGAAATCCGGCGTCTACTTGGGGAATGCGGGTTTAGACACTGAGCCCGGTTCTGGGTGTACACTCGCCCCATAGTCAGGTTCGGTGAAACCCACTCTGAGCCCATTATCGGAGAACGGTTCATGACCACATCAATCAGAGTATGTTTACGCTTCACTCCCGCCATTGCTGCCATCATTGTCGCGACGCCTGCGAGCGCCATCGACTGCGTTGGAGGATATCAACGGGTCCAGGGCAATTTGATCGCTACGCCTTATTGCCAAGACCAGCAGCTAGCCCAAGTTGCGCGCGAGTACGGCATAAGGGCGTCCGCGGCTAAGATCCGCAATAACCCGAACTACAAGAAAGAGATTTGCCGCACCGTTTGGACCGATATTCGCGTCCAAACCACTTGCTTAGACGCTGGAGTCCCCGAGCGTGGCGGCGTCCGGTAGCGCCCTCAGACTCAACTGCTACGTGAACTCGCGTAAGCTGAATCGCGCAAAGCACACTGTTGGCCGAAACCGTATGGAATTGAGTTGAAGCACTCTTAGCGCGAAGCAACGTAACAAGTCGCTCCGTTCTCTAGGTCTAGGGGCTCCGGCACGTCGACTTATAGATTGCGCTCTTTTGTATTGGCCATCCGCTTCCCTTTAAGGAGCCCCATACGACGGAACCGGCCCCGAGCGCATCGAGCTGAAAAAGATAGTGCTCGACTACCCCCCTTGAATGGATCGTTACGACTAACATGAAGCCCGGCTTGCGCTGGGGAACACTGAACACCTGGAAACCTTGGGCTTTCATACTTTGGGTGCCACGAGAATCCGTAAATACGATATCGAGCTCCTTGCCGCTCTGAATGAGCTCGAACTCACCGTCGCTGATTCCGTCCTCGCGCCAACCCGCCTTGCCGGGCGGAACAGCCTGCCCTCCGAAGTAGTATGCATAGCCTTTCGAAGCTCCGCACTTCGTGATGGTGGCGGCTTGAGCGGCCGTCGCGAATGCTGGGATAAGTATCGCCGTCACGATAGCTGCGAACCTTTGCGACATGTCTCTACTTCATCCTTTTAGCCAAACAAGCCACGCCCGGCCCATAAAACGAGCTCAACGCCAACAGCCAAGCACATACTGCCGATCACTCTGTCTGTGAGGTCGGACCTACCAAGCTTTTGCACCGACGTGCTCACGTATGGCAGTTCGATTTCAATACCCATCCGTTATTGTGTAGTCCAGCCATCGATGCCGGCGGCGCCCCCGGCACCTCCGTACCGCGAGCACCACGTGCGCAAAGCTTGCGTGGCTCGGGCGGCTTTGAACTGCCGCATCATCATCGTCTCGGCCAGTTTGCAGCTCGCCTCGTCGCCGAACTCATGGCTCGTCACGGTCCAGCCGTTAGCCGATCCGACCATGACCATGAGCAGGTATTTCATTGCTCACCCTTCATTTGATCGACACGCACCACGCGCTTGCGTTTTTCGTAGGCCCTGCGCTTCTCTTTCGCCACTTCATCAAAGAGTGCGCATCTGCGTCGTATTAGAAGGTCCGCTAAGCGCGGATCGTCGGAATAGTTGGTGCGGTAGTGCGCGTTACTTTGGCGACACTCCACCGCATCGGTCTCTGCCTTTCTGACCTGTCTCAGCTCATAGGTAGCACCGCTGGTGGCGCCAACGAGCACTAGGTCTGCTAGCTCATCGCCATGGGCAGAATGAGCGACCATTAAGATCGCCAGCGTCATTGAAGGTCCCCATTTCATGGTGCGCGCGACCTTCCCCACTATTGCGTCCAATCACTTGTGTTTGCGGGAGCCACGAGGAGGGCCGCTTCGAGCTTGTCGTTGAACAAGCGCGTGAAAAATTTGACGGTGTCGACCTCATCTTGGTTCGCAGCCTTGCTGCACTGGTCAGCCGCATGTCTGCAGGCTGCAGCGGAGAACTCGCACAAGCTCGAAAGCATGCCAAACTGACTGCCTGGCGTTTCGTCCAATCCATACCTTTTGGCTTCTTCGTCGCGCTCTTCAGCGAGCCTCACGTACTCGCTGGATGCCCTCTGCTGATAATCGGTGAAATCGTCATCTGATCCCCTCATCTTTGGCCCCCGCCGTTGCAGTTCCCCTCTGTTAGGCCGCCATCTTGGGCCCAATGGCACACCAGCGCCCGAGACAGCGATCAAGTAGCTACGTAGAACCCGCAAGGCGCACATTCACGAGCTGGATAATCTCGTTACGCTCGCGGGTAAAAACGTCAGTGCCTCTAAAAATTCGCGCCACCCGGTCCGCAAAGTCATATGGCGTCAAAACAGACGTGAGGTGATGCTGACACCAAGCCTTATAGTCGCGGTATACGTCGCAGAATGCGACCTCTGTGCCCACCTGCTTCTCAAGCCGATCATCCGCGTATTCATAGATCCTCCGGGTTGGCGTCTGCGCGGAAACAGCACGCCCGCGCGACACCACTCTTCCAAGCAGCTTAAGTGAAGAGGCGGCCCGTTGAAGCGCCTTGGGTCGCATAAGTTCGAACGCAACAAAAGCATACGCGATCAGCAGTTCTAAAAATGCTGCTAGCGCAAATTTCTGCCAAGTAGCCGACGTGACATCGGCCACATCGGGAACCTGGAAAAACTGCGTACGCTCCGGCGCCTTAGTAAGCAAGTCTTCCGGCGGAGGGGCTTGGGCACGCCGCGTCTTGATCACTGGTGGCGGGGCTTCGGCAAGACGCCTCTGGATCATTGCAAGCTCAACTCTGAGCGCGTTCACGCGTTCGGTTGCAGCCCGGTTCTCTTTCGCTTCGGCAACAGCCCCAAGCGCTAGGCGCTCATCGGATTCGCGTTGGCTACACCGGTTGCTCTGGCCGCCGCTGTTAGATGAGCATGCCGCCTCGCGACTTTCTGTTGCTGCGGCTGCCACCGCCTTCGCGGCCTCGACCACTGCAGCGGTAATCATGTCGTGGTCACGCAGGCTGGCCAGCTCACGTTTGATGCGATCCAAGGCGTCGCGGTCCTCTGCAAACGGATCGGCGACCTTGACGGGTTCCACTATGGGGTAAGGTTCAGCTATGGGTTCGGCTATGGGCTCGACGATACGTTCTACTCGAGGCTCGTCGGCGCGGACCTGGATCGCACCTAGCGTGATTGAAAGAGTTGCCCCTAGGGCCGCAAGAGCCAAGAATCCCACTAAGATCGAACACGCGCGACTGCGCTTCCAGAGGTACACAGCGAAAGCGGGACCAAACAGACCACCTATTGCGAATAGCGTGAAGATGGTTGCGACGACGCCACTCGCAGGCGCACCGCTCGACACGTAGCCATGGCGCGCCGCGAGTACCACAATGATCATGCCCGCCACGACAGCGGACGTGCCGATCATTCGATGCATGATCCCCCGCTCTCCATTCATGGAAGCAAGGCAATAAATGGATTGACCAACAGCCAGCAGTCGCGGCTGACGTTGATAATTTCCGCCTTGCGGTCCATCGGCGCCCCCTCTTTTGCGTAGCTATCTCGCGCACTAGCGCGAAGCACCTTCCCTCCTCGTGCGGACCAACTGCCGTATTGTACGTGATTCCCTAGCGTTATCGGGGCCACACACCAGGCGACAACCGGTGGGCTCCATTCTCCTCAGGCGCGAATAAGCCCAAGATTCCAATGCGCGGCTGGACTGAGCTCCGAAATCCTGGAACTCCAACAGGTTGCCGCGCGTCAGAATAAGTTGGCATACCTCTCCGCTTTAGTCCGGTTCAATAGGAGACACCTTCGAATGCCCGGCATTCGTGGGTGTCTTGAATGAGGCGACGCATCGTGAGTGGTTGTCTTGCCACCATGTTTTCGAGACATCGCGCGACAAGGCGG
>JAAERO010000065.1 GCA_024230315.1 Hyphomicrobium sp. | reverse complement strand
GCAACCGCGCCTGACGCCGCGCCGCCGGCACCCACAAAGCCAAAGGCGCCATTGTTCGAGGTGCCCTTTGGTTTGTGCGCCTTCCCACCCCGCAATGCGCTACCGACTTGAACGCGCCCAATTTTTGCTGGACAATGCGAAATGAGCCGGGGGGCTTGGGAGCAGGAATTAGCCTATGACTCGCCTGGTTTGGCCAGTCGTTATCATAATTTTGATGCTGCTCGCGGGAGCTGCGTGGTCGATATTTGGCCCGTTGCGCCTTCCAGAGTTCGCACGGTCAACGACGACGGAGATGCCGGCTACCGAGGCCAAGCCGGGTGCGGCTGGAACAAAGAAGCAGGCCCAATCAGCCCCCGCCGAAAATCTGCCAGCCGAGTTTGACATCGCGCGCATCGATCCTGAGGGCACTTCCGTGTTCGCCGGCCGCACTGTGCCCAACGCCAACGTCACCGTCATTGGTGACGGAAACGAAATCGGAACTACTAAAGCCGATGAGCACGGCGAATGGTCGATGGCAGTCGACCACAAATTCGCTAGCGACGAGCCCGATTTGGCAATCGTCGCAAAAAAGGAGTCGAAGTCAAAAGCGCCAAGCGAGAAGCAACGCGGGGTCAGCGAACGTGCGTCACAGAAAGACGTGCCCCAGCGCGCAGCCAACGATCAAGACATGATGGCTGCACAGGTAGCCGATGGCGCAACTGAGGGTGGGCCACGAACACGCAAGACAGCAAAAACCGTCACCTCAAACCTGCTGAAGAACCTCGAAGACTTGGTGGAAACGGCACGCATAGCTGCGCATCAACCGGCGGCAATCGAGCCGAAAGACCCCGTCCCCGCGCAAACCAACGATTTGGCAACAGTGAATATTGCGGCGATTGACGCAACCGCAACGGTCTCACCAATCCGCACTACGCCAGCGGTGCCGGCGCCAAACGACTTGCCAACGGTGGCAACAGCGCGCAGCACGGTCCCGCAGGAGCCGGTTACCAGCGCCGCACCGCCTGTGCGAAAAACGATTCCGGTCCCCATCACGTTCGTTTTCAATGAACCGACCCTTACCGAAGACGGCAGGAAGGCAGCGGCGCTCCTGTTCGAGTACCTGCAGATAAAGAAATTTCCGAAAGTATCGCTGACAGGGCACGCCGACGAGCGTGGAACAGACGAACTCAATATGGCCCTCTCGCGCGAACGCCTTGCCACAGTAAAACGCTTTCTCAGGGTCTCGGGGTAAGCGTCCGGCCAACGGCGCCTTACATAGCCCTGCGAACGCAATCATAGTGTCCACTTGGATTTAAGCGGACACTTACCTCATGGCATCAAGATCAAGGACCCCACGTCGTCGATGGAGTGTGGCGTTCAAGAAGCG
>JAAERO010000064.1 GCA_024230315.1 Hyphomicrobium sp. | reverse complement strand
GAAGATTTCAGGTTCCACGATCTTAGACACACCTTCGCATCTTGGGCCGTGCAGAAAGGAGCTGACCTATACCGTCTAAGCCGAATCCTGGGCCATTCGACGCTGCAGATGACCACCCGCTACGCTCACTTGGCGACAGAACACCTGCATGAAGTGGTGAAGGGAGTGGCTACAAAAATGGCTACAGTGCACTCAGATTCGCCGTAGAAAACAGGAATAGCGGTGAAGCCAAAGACCAAATGCCTCTAACGCCGAATACATGAAACGCCCCACATTCAATCACTTGCAAGAACACCCAACACACAGTCCCTTGCGGCTTGTGGTTCGATACGGCTTCTGCAGCACTCTTCTTAGGAATCTGATGCTCTATCCTACTGAGCTACGGGGCCATCACGTAACATCCTGACTCATAACACTGAATCACACCACACCCTCGATATCGACACTTGAGCGCTTGGTCGTGTGAGTGGCTACAGTGGCTACAGGTCCTGAGAAACGGCCGACACCACACCCGATACATACATCATCTAGTAGGTGGGAGGTTGGGGACCATTCGCACCATACCCTCGATCTGGCACCTTCAGTGTTTTGATCGTGGGAATGGCGACAATGGCTACACGTGGTCTGAGAATGGGCCAAACCG
>JAAERO010000063.1 GCA_024230315.1 Hyphomicrobium sp. | reverse complement strand
ATAGGCCAAGCATGGCTAAACGTGTGACAGTCATCGAACCAACTCCTTTAAGCGTTGTCGGTCTCAATACTCAAAGACCGCGTTGTGTTTAAATTCCTAAAAACCTTCGCTCATCTGCGTCTCAGATAGGCAGCGCTGTGCCCCACAACAAGAGCAAAACGGACAATCGTCGATGCGAAAACACGCCTCAGGTTTTTGCTGCTGCACGTTAACTCTGCGTCGGGTTCGTTAACAACGAGACGCATAACCGCGCATAGCTGACACGGTTGCTGACACGAAGGACAGTGTGAGCCTCGGTGCCGGTTACCGCAGTGGCGTGTTTGAGTTGTGTTTGCAGGTGTTAAGACAGGCAAAGCACGAGCGCGAACCGCTTTGGTCGCTGAGGTGTCGTGTCAATTCTTTTTTGGACGGTGTGCCACCTTGACCACAGAAAAAACAAACCCCTTAGCCCGCATTGCCCAGATAAGTCGGTTAGAGAGAGGCCCAACTTACCGATTCAGAT
Organism: Hyphomicrobium sp.; assembly: GCA_024230315.1. GTDB lineage: Bacteria > Pseudomonadota > Alphaproteobacteria > Rhizobiales > Hyphomicrobiaceae > Hyphomicrobium_A. The sequence goes on along the minus strand of JAAERO010000063.1, from coordinate 277 downwards.
ATTATCATCAGCATCTTAGGCGAATAGATGCGGGGTCATAATGGTGCACCCAACGGGTGAAGCGGGATCCGATGCCCCCCGGCTCAATTTCGACCGCCGTCTCAAGCTGGAGTTCCACGGTTCCAGCCTCACCTCCGATGCAGGATTGCTGGCCTATCGCGAGTTAGAAGACGTCCTCGGCCTGATGGTAATCGCGGGACAAAATCTAACTGATGGACGCACGGGCAGGAACGGCAGGCATGATCTGATCGGGATGTTGCGGCAGTCTGTGTTCGGT
>JAAERO010000062.1 GCA_024230315.1 Hyphomicrobium sp. | reverse complement strand
TCCGAACCGTTCCTCAAACTCAATCAACGTCTTGGGGAAACCGCGCCATAGCGCCTCGTGATGCGTCTCTGCCATTTGGATATCTCATTGATATCCATAGAGCATTCTTATGTGGCCGGACTAAAGCGGAGAGGTATGCGCTTAAGACCTATGATCGCTTTGCAAAATTGAAGGCCACGCCAGACGGCCGTATGCGCCTTGCGCATCCGCGCTTTGTCCTGACGTACCGGCTCAACGCAGGCACCATTGTCGCCGCGCCGCTGATCAAGGTGCGCCTCGTACGCCGTCGATCCTTTGACAAACGCAAGGCGCTGACCGGCGGCCGCGTTCTTGGCGAGGTCGACGAGTACTTCATAGAGCAGCTGCGTACCGGCGATGCGTTCGTCCTTGCCGGAAAAGTATTGCGCTTCGAAGGCATGAGCGAGAACGAGGCCTTCGTGACGCACGCCGGCGCACGCGACCCCATCATCCCCAGCTACAACAGCGGAAAGTTTCCGCTCTCCACTCATCTTGCCGAGCGTGTGCGCGCTATGCTGGCCGATACGCAAACCTGGGACCGGTTGCCCGCTCCTGTCGCCGAATGGCTCAGACTACAGGAAGCACACTCCGTTATCCCGGCGCGTGAGGAAGTGCTGATCGAAACCTTTCCGCGTGGCGGGCGCCACTATCTCGTCGTCTACCCGTTCGAGGGACGTATGGCACATCAGACGCTCGGAATGCTGCTGACTCGGCGGCTTGACCGCACCGGCGCGCAACCGCTGGGCTTCGTGGCCAACGATTATGGCATCTCGGTATGGGGCCTCGCAGACCTGTCCGCGATGATTGAGGACGGCCAGCTTGATCTGGCCGCGCTCTTTGCCGAAGACATGCTGGGTGACAACTTCGACGCCTGGCTCGCAGAGTCGAACCTGATGAGCCGGTTCATTCCGGCAGGTGGCCATCATCGCAGGGCTCGTTGAGCGTCGGCACCCAGGCCGCGAGAAAACCGGCCGGCAGGTGACGATGTCGACGAACCTTGTCTATGACGTCTTGCGCCGGCACGAGCCTCACCACATCCTGCTTGAGGCGGCCTGGGCCGATGCTGCCACAGGGCTGTTGCGCATCGCACGCTTGGGCGATTTTCTCCACCGCATCGACGGTCGAATCAGGCATCAATCCCTTGACTGTGTATCGCCACTCTCCGTTCCGATCCTTTTGGAGATAGGCAGAGAGGCGGTGGCTAGTTCGGCGCGCGAAGAGTTATTGCGTGACGCCGCTCAAGAACTCAGTGGCGAGGCGACTGAAGGGGAGCCATAATGCTCGAGTTGAAGCCGGAGCGTCTCGACTTCGACGACTTTCAGGAGCAGTTGATCTCAGTCTGCGGCAAGATCTTCCGCGCAGATATGACCGGCGCGCTTTATTGGCCAGCCGAGGATGCGCTGATCGTCGCGGATCTTCAATTGGAGAAGGGCTCAAGCTTGGCCCGCCGCGGCCAGCTGATACCGCCTTATGATACGCGCGAAACGCTTCGGCGTTTGGCCGAGGCCTTGGACCGCTACAATGCGGCCACCGTCATCTGCCTCGGCGACAGCCTGCACGAAGAAGAAGCCTGTGACCGCATCGGCACCGAAGAGCTACAGATGCTCAAGATTATGCAGGAAAACCGCGAGTGGATCTGGGTAACCGGAAACCACGACCCTTCAATCGGTGAGCGCCTTGGCGGTCACGTCACCGGCGATATCGAGGTGGAAGGGATCTTGTTGCGTCACGAGCCGCGCCCGGGGCGCGTGACCCACGAGATCGCCGGGCACATGCACCCGGCGGCGAAGCTCTGCCTGCACGGGTACTCGATCCGGCGCCCTTGCTTTGTCGGCAATGGCACGCGCCTGATACTACCGGCATTCGCGACCTACGCGGGCGGCCTCAACATTCTGGCCGAACCATTCGAGCCGCTGTTCGGCAACGATGGATTGCGCGTGTGGATGCTTGGACAGGAGGGGCTCTATCCCATGGCCACGCGCTTGCTCAAGGAAGACTAATAGGGATCAGCGCACCGCGCGGCGGAAGTACGCCGAGGCGAGAAGTCCGGACAACACGGCCAGCAGGACCGCGAATATGCCGTAGAAAAACGGATAGCGGAATGCGAAGCTGTGCAGTAGCCGCTCCAGCCCAGTGCGCTCCAGCGTCACCCGCGCGATGTGAGCACTGATCACCTCACCATCTCGAAAGAGAAACACACGCGCGACCAGCGGCCCGACCGGCACATTGGCCGGCAGCGCGATGGTGCTGCGGAACAGGCTACGCCCGATGAAGGTGACACCGTCTTTCGCCTCCATGATGTAGAGGCCTTCCTGCCGCTTTAGCCGGATTACAGCGGCCTTGAACGCGGCCAGCGCCTCCTCGCCAAAGCCCCACTGGTAACTGGGCTCGAGCGTCATCTTGATGTGTGCGAACCCGATCGCATGCTTGTCGAGTACATTCGGGCCGGCGATTTCATCGATGGGACGCTTGGACGCAATGGCGTAGTAACTTGGCACCGAGGCGAAGATTACGGACAACGTGTTAATCCAAAGTCCGCCAACATCGCTCTTGCGCCGCACTACGGTCGGCTCCGGCGCACCCTCCACCACAACAACGATATTATAGTAGTCGCTTCCGTCGCCAGGCTGCTGGTTGTTGTCGATGGAGCCGAAGACGAGAATCTCGTGGCCGGTGAAAGCGGTTGTCACCTCAACGCTGCGGGTCGATACGTCGGCTTCAATCCTCTCGACCGGTGCCGCCTGGGGGCCTTGCGCCTTGATCTCTGGACGGCGCGTACTGGACAGCCTACGCGGCCCCATCTGTTTCTTGGTAGGCGCCTTTGTTCTTCTCTCGTCAACGCGAGCGGGGCCCGCGTGTGCCTCTCCCCCCAACGACCAGACCTTCGGGACCGTTGACGAGACGACGACAAGCGCGCACAGGCACGCTGCCAAGCGCGTCACACCAATCATGATGCCTTTGGTCCTCATTTCGCGACTCCGAGCAACGGAGTGATCGAATAGAGCTCGTCAGGGCGCGTTACGAGATCCCAACCGATCCGCAAGCACATAAGTATGACCAGAGCCGCCAGCAGGAAGCGTAGCTGTTCGCCCTTGAGGCGTCCGCCCGCTGCAGCGCCAAGTTGCGCGCCGATAACGCCTCCGATGATCAGCAGCAAGGCCAACACGACGTCGACCGTCTGATTCTGGACTGCTTGCAGCACCGTGGTGACCGCCATCACGAACACGATCTGGAACAGCGAAGTGCCAACGACGACATTGGTCGGGACCCTGAGCAGATAGATCATCGCAGGCACCATCACGAAACCGCCACCGATGCCCATCACGGCGGCCATGAAGCCAACGAAAGCCCCAATCAGCGCGGGCGGCACGACGCTGATGTAGAGCTTGGAACGATGGAAGCGCATCTTGAAGGGCAGACCGTGCACCCAGCTGTGCTGCCCCGTTTTGCGTGTGGAGACCGGCTGGCCTGAGCGCGCTTTGCGAATGGTGCCTACGCTCTCGATCATCATTAGGGCGCCGACCGCGCCCAGGAACGTGACGTAGCTCAGCGCCACAAAGAGATCGAATTGGCCAATATCGCGCAAGATTCTGACGATCCCCACACCGATCGCCGATCCGAACACACCACCGGCAACCAGCACCAATCCCATCTTGATATCGACGTTATTGCGCTGGTACTGCGCGATTGCGCCCGAAACCGATGACGCCACGATATGCATCGACCCAGTGCCGACAGCGACGGCGGAGGGAATGCCCATAAAGATCAGCAAAGGCGTCAGAAGAAAGCCGCCACCCACGCCGAAAAGGCCCGAAAGGAAGCCTACGGCCCAACCCAATCCCAAGAAGAGCGCCACGCTAACGGACATCTCGGCAATGGGCAGGTAGATGTTCATCGTTCTCGCTCAGCACCAACCTTGGAGCGCACCCACGTCATGAGGCCAAAGCGTGCACCCGTGACGTGACCGGGGCCGAATGAAGGACAATCGAGCCGCCACCGCGCCCCGTCGAAGGATACGGGCAGCATCCCCTGATGAGGCTGGATCATTGCGCAGGTGCGCAACTGGCAGCAAGGCGAAGGCCTCAGACGTGAACCCCCAAGCGACCTTCATCCTCACGAATGCTCCGACATCGCATATCGTGTCAAGGCAAGAGGCCTGTCAGCGTCAACGCAATTGTGCGCTTTGCGGGAAATGAGACGTCGCGAGCCGGAATTCGGACAGTTCGCGGCCATACCTCTCCGCTTTAGTCCGGTTCAATAGGAGACACCTTCGAATGCCCGGCATTCGTGGGTGTCTTGAATGAGGCGACGCATCGTGAGTGGTTGTCTTGCTACCATGTTTTCGAGACATCGCGCGACAAGGCGGCCAAC
>JAAERO010000061.1 GCA_024230315.1 Hyphomicrobium sp. | reverse complement strand
GTTGGCCGCCTTGTCGCGCGATGTCTCGAAAACATGGTAGCAAGACAACCACTCACGATGCGTCGCCTCATTCAAGACACCCACGAATGCCGGGCATTCGAAGGTGTCTCCTATTGAACCGGACTAAAGCGGAGAGGTATGTGCTCCACCCCTCTTGACGGGGCTGGCTGATCAACTTCAGACAAAACGCGAACTTTGCATTTTCACTGATGCCACTTTTGTAACCACGCGTTCTTCGTTCGTCTCGTGTTCTGCTTTTACATCGCGATAAGAACACCGATGTTTTGGAACTTTGTTGGAGGCCACGCCCGGAATCGAACCGGGGTTAACGGATTTGCAGTCCGCTGCGTCACCACTCCGCCACGTGGCCTGACCGGTCGGCGCCCGCCGAGGCCCGAACAGGGAACGCCGTTTATCATATCGTCTGAGAAGAGTATATAAGCTACGTCTGGCGGGCGTGGTAGCTTCCCACATCGGCGGGCGGGGGCTTCAGACGGGCCAGTGATAAGCCCAGCCCTCGGCTACGCTGAGGGCGCAGGATAGTTGGCTTCGTACTAGGAGAGGGCAAGATGGTCGACGTTGCTGAGCAGCGTGCGAACATGGTGGAGAACCAGGTCCGCCCCAGCGATGTTGCGGACCGGCGCATTTTGAGCGCCATGCAAGAAACCCCGCGCGAGCATTTTGTGCCGCCGGAGCTGATGTCGCTTGCCTACATGGATGAAGATGTGCCGCTGAACACGTCGGCGCAGGGGGGGGAGAGCCGCTGGCTGATGGCCCCGCGCGTTTTGGCCAAGCTTCTGCAATTGGCCGACATAGGCGAGGACGACCGGGTTCTCGACGTCGGGATTGGCACTGGTTACTCGGCGGCAGTGCTCGGCAAGATAGCCTCAAGCGTCATTGCGCTCGAGAGTGACGCGGGCCTCGCCAATGAAGCGTCGAGGACGCTCAAAGACTTAGCAATCGACAACGTTGACGTTGTCACCGGAGATCTGGCTGCGGGCTGTCCCGATCACGCGCCATTCGATGTTGTCATACTGGGCGGCGCCATCGACGTGCCGCCCGACGCGCTTCTGGACCAGCTCAAGGATGGCGGCCGGCTGGTCGCCATTGTTCACCAGGATGGGCTTGGCAAAGCCATGATCTGGCGTCGTCTAGGGCGATCCTTCAATCGATGGATGGTTTTTGATGCAGCAGCCAAGCCGCTGCCGGGCTTCCATCCGGCGCCCGAATTTGTGCTTTGAGCGTTGCTGCGACAACATCCGCGCTGAAAATTGTTCTTTGCCCGACAGATCTAGCTGCGATTCGGGCCGTCGCTTGTCTCAACGCCGCGCTTGCATGTGGATTTGATGTCTCGGTGACCTGGTGATTTTCCGCAGGTGTGAGACGGCCCACTACCAAAGAGCGAGTTACTTCCGCACACTTGAACTAAGATCGTGTGATTCGTTGCATGCGTCGTTCCTGTTTTGGTTTATCTCCAGAGGGGGATCGGCTCGGGGTCAGTTCAAGCATAACATTTGTCATAGGATTTCAGGATGCAACAGCGGGTTAGCCCGATGAGGCCGCTGCAGTTACGTGCCGGGGGAAGCTCTTATTCGTCGCGTTGGGCCGGCGTCACGATGGCAGTCTGCCTGATTGGCGGACCCATTTTTGCTGCGCCATCTGCTCTCGCTGAAAGTTTGCCCGAAGCGCTTGGATCGGCTTACGCCTACAACCCGCGTCTCGACGCGCAGCGCGCATTTCTGCGCGCAACCGATGAAGACGTGGCGCGTGCGATGTCGGGATACAGGCCGGACATTCGGGCGAGCGGTGAATACGGCGTCAGAGGGACCTACGCAAAGCCGAGCGTGAGCACGTTTTCTGGAAATGGTGTGACTCAACCGGGCGGTTTCCGTGTTGATGGCATCCAGCCGATCTTTCGCGGTTTTCAGACCTACAATGCTGTAAACGCGGCAGAGGCCAACGTTCGTTCCGAGCGCGAAGTTTATCGCGACGTTGAAAGCAGTGTCTTGTTTGAAGCGGTAACGGCTTACATGGATGTCGTGCGTGACAAAGAGGTCGTTCGGCTTGCTGAGAAAAACGTCAACGTGCTCTCCCGTGAACTAAAGGCAACGCAAGACCGCTTTTCAGTTGGGGAGGTGACACGAACAGACGTTGCCCAGGCCGAGGCGAGGCGTGCAGATGCCGTTTCGAATCTGGAATCTGCGCGCGCCAATATGAGGACAAGCCGTGGCGCCTTCCTGCAAGTGGTGGGTAATTCGCCGAACGATCTTTTCGATCCCGGTCCGCCCAATCAGTTCTTGCCTGACTCGCTCGAAGAAGCGATTAACGTCAGCAATAGCGAAAATCCGCTTGTCGTTGCTGCACTCTACCGCGAGCAGGCCGCAGGTTATACGGTTAAACAGATCCGCGGAGAGTTGCTGCCTACCGTCACGCTTGAGGCGGGATACGAACAGCGTCACAACGTAAGTATGTTCACGGATAAGGTCGAAACGACCGAGGTTCTCGGTCGAATTTCCATTCCCCTTTACCAGGGTGGCGAGGTCTCTGCCCGCGTAAGACAAGCCAAGCAAAACCAAATAGGCTTCTTGCAGCAGGTCGAGCAGGTCAGGACGGAGCAGGCGCAAGCTGTCGTTGCCGCGTGGTCGCAACTTGAGGCGGCGCGTGCCCAGCTTGAGTCCGATAGGATTTCCGTGGAGTCAAACCGGGTGGCTCTGCAGGGTGTGCGCGAGGAGGAAAAAGTCGGCCAGCGCACCATTCTCGACGTGCTCGATGCCGAGCAGGAGTATGTCCAGGCGGAAGTCGACCTGGAGAGGACCAAGCGCAACCTGGTCGTTGCCGGTTATGCGGTGTTGTCGGCAATGGGCCGTCTGGATGCCGCTTGGATCGGCGTTGCCGCCAATGTCTACGACCCTCAAGTCCACTACCACGAGGTTCGCCGCAAGTGGTTTGGGCTCAGCATCACGCATGGGGATGGCCACCACGAAACTTTCGAGGCTAGCGATCCCGGCTATGCCCCCGCGAAATAATCTGGTGCCTTTGGCGAAACTTGCGCCATCTTGCCACATCGCTGCCAAGGATCGCCGCTAGCCTTGGCTTCGTGACCCCGCTCGCGCCGGCCTACCGCAACAGGTATTTTCGCGCTTGGCGGGGAACCACAACGAGGGGGTGCCAGTGCGTTGAAGGGGTGTCCCGGCCGTTGTAAGTACCGAGGGGAGCCGGTAGGCCGCGTACTGACGAGTTGCGCGCCCAGGCCGTGTGTTGTGATGAGGTAGTAGGGCCATGACCAGACCACAGTTCGCCGGCGAGCCGAGCATGGAAGATATTTTTACTTCCATCCGTAAGATGATCTCGGAAGAGCCGGCTGGGCCCCGCCCAATCCCTGATCAAATCGGCCGGACAGTATTCTCCTTCAGTGTGCCCGAGGCGCAGCAGCCCGCCAATGAGCCGCAACAAGGCAGCCTGGAAGACAACATCACGCGGCTTTTGAACGAACGTTCAGGGCCCGCGCAGGCTCCTGTGCAAAATTCGAGGCCACTAGCCGCATTTTCCAGGGGGCAAGATCCTCAGCAGGCGACCGCTCACGCCCCAGGGCACGGAAGCGATTTTGGCAAGCCGGCTTCCCAGGCAAACGATGCGACAGTGCCTTTCGGACACCGTGGGGCCGAGGGCCGTCCGTTTTCAACTGATAAAACTGGTTCGACCGACCCATCCTTGGGTCGGAATGAGCTCTCCGTTGGGGCCGCTGGGCCTTTCGGCTCTGGTGCCGTTGGCTTGAAGAGCGATGGGCGCTCGACCTTAACGCCTAAGGACGCGATCGGGACCAAACCCGGCGTAGCCAAGGCCAGCTCTCTGGTTGCGAACTTAGAGAAAGCAAGGGCACGCGCGGCGTCGGAGGTACGGGGCAAGAAAGTGGAAGATCCACTTGTCGCCGACGCGCCAGCGCCCGAGGCCGTCGCCGCCGCGCTGTTGGACAAGTCCGGTGCGCAGCTGTCGAACGAGGATGTTCGTCCCCCTGCTGCCAATGGCGCAACGATCTCGATACTGGGATCGCAGCCGGTCCAATCTGAAGCATTTCGCGTGGACGACTCTGTGAGGGGCACACCGGAGGACGCCCCCAAGCACGCTGCTAAGCGTGCCGGGGACATAGCGGCCGGCGTCCTCGATTCCGGTATGCTGGGCGATGCTGTGCTGCGCTCGTTACGGAATTCTGAGACAAATGGGTCCGTGCGCGCAGCCGCAAAACCGGCCGCCGCATCCCCGCCGTCCGAGGTGCTCCTCGATGCGGTTGTTGACATGGTCAAGAACGATCCATCCTCATTGTCGGTATTCACGTCAGGCGCCGCCTTTGTTCACGGCGTCTCCAGCCGCGGAAAGAAGCCAGACAATTCGGCAGCACCGCCGCGTAAGCTCGACACGGCGGCGTCTGAGCTTATTCGTCCGATGTTGCGTCAATGGCTCTCCGAGAACATGCCGCGCATCGTCGAAGAAGCGTTGCGCAGTGAGCTCGACAGTAGTGAGACGACCGGAGAAGGCGCCGATAAGGCCTGATTTGTGGCTGCCGCCGGCCCAGCCCCATGTCCCAGATTGCACAACTTGCGCAGGCTGTTGTAGGCGCCCGGCTAGAGTGCGCCCGTTGACATTTTGGGAACGGAGAGCGTAGGACCGCTCGACCTACCGCCTTCCCCCGAGAACTTCCCACCCTATGCTCGACAAGACCTATCAGCCCGCCGAGATCGAGCCGCGCATCCATGCCGAGTGGGAAGGAGCGGACGCCTTCAAATGCGGCCGTCCCGAGCACAAGGACGCTGAGCCCTTTTGCATCGTCATCCCGCCGCCCAATGTGACGGGCTCGCTGCACATGGGGCACGCCCTCAATAACATGCTGCAGGACGTGCTTTGCCGCTTCGAGCGTATGCGCGGCAAGGATGTGCTCTGGCAGCCTGGCACCGATCACGCCGGCATCGCCACGCAGATGGTGGTCGAGCGCCAAATGATGGAGCGGCAGGAGCCGAACCGGCAAACGATTGGGCGAGAGAGGTTCGTTGAGAAGATTTGGGCCTGGAAGGAGGAAAGTGGCAATACCATCTTTAATCAGCTCAAGCGGCTCGGCGTATCGTGTGATTGGTCGCGTGAACGCTTCACCATGGACGAGGGGTTGTCGCAGGCTGTCGTCAAGGTATTCGTCGAACTCTACAACGCGGGCCTCATCTACAAGGACAAGCGTCTCGTCAACTGGGATCCCAAGTTCCAGACGGCAATCTCGGACCTTGAGGTCATCCAGGTGGAAACCAAAGGCCACCTTTGGCACTTTAAGTATCCACTGAAGGGGGACCCGGAAAAATTCATCGTTGTCGCAACGACGCGGCCCGAGACGATGCTTGGTGACACAGCCGTTGCCGTGCATCCCGACGACGAGCGCTATAAAGATCTCGTCGGAAAGACGGTGCTGCTGCCACTCGTCGAGCGCGAGATTCCCATCGTTGCGGATGAATACTCCGACCCCGAGAAGGGTTCCGGCGCGGTGAAAATTACGCCGGCGCACGACTTCAACGACTTTGAGGTCGGCAAGCGACACGACTTGGCGCAGATCAACATTTTCGACGAGCACGCGCGGATCAACGAGAACGCGCCCGAAGCCTACTGCGGGCTTGATCGCTTCGAAGCGCGCAAGCGCATCGTCGCCGACATCGACGCGCTGGGGCTCTTGGACAAGATCGAGGACAATGTGCACGCCGTCCCGCACGGTGATAGATCGCACGTCGCCATAGAGCCGTTCCTAACGGATCAGTGGTACGTGGACGCTAAGACGCTGGCTGCGCCCGCAATTAAAGCAATCGAAGACGGAAAGACCGTTTTCGTTCCTAAGGCTTGGGAGAAGACCTACTTCGAGTGGATGCGCAACATCCAGCCGTGGTGCATATCGCGCCAGCTCTGGTGGGGGCACCAGATCCCGATCTGGTATGGGCTCCGTACGTATCCTGATCCGGCATCATCGGGCCTGCACACTGTCCCGTTCGAGCTTCAGGAATTCTGTGCCGAGACTGAAGCGGAGGCGACAGAGCAAGCACGTGAGTACTACGGCAAAGAAGTGCACGTCGTGTCAGAGCCACCGGTATTCAGCCGTCAATCGGACAATTCCAGATCCAAATACGACGTTCATGGTCCGACAGGTCCAGCTGAGATCTGGCGCGACGAGGACGTGCTCGATACGTGGTTTTCGTCGGGCCTTTGGGCCTTTTCTACGCTTGGTTGGCCCGACGAGACGCCGGAACTGAAACGCTATTACCCAACGAGTGTACTGGTTACGGGCTTCGACATCATCTTCTTCTGGATCGCGCGCATGATGATGTTGGGGCTGCACTTCATGAAGGAAGTGCCGTTTCATACTGTCTATATTCACGCCTTGGTCCGCGACGCGAGCGGGCAGAAGATGTCGAAATCCAAGGGCAACGTCATGGATCCCTTGGGCGTCATCGACACGTATGGCGCCGACGCGCTGCGTTTCACGCTCGCCGCCATGGCTGCCCAGGGGCGCGACTTGAAGCTTTCCACCGCGCGCGTTGAAGGCTATCGCAATTTCGCAACCAAGCTGTGGAATGCATCGCGCTTTGCCGAGATGAATGAGTGCGTGCGCCAACGCGACTTCGATCCGGCAAATGTCAAGGAGCCGCTCAACCGCTGGATCGCGGGCCAGACCGAGCGCGCCACGCGCAGCGTCACAAAGGGGCTGGAGTCCTACAAGTTCAATGAAGCGGCCGGAGCCGTTTATGAATTCGTCTGGGGCATCTTCTGCGACTGGTACCTGGAGCTGATCAAGCCGATCCTCGCTGGCGACGACGAGACGAGCAAAGCAGAAACGCGCGCGACAGTCGCCTGGGTGCTCGACCAAATCCTGAAGCTACTGCATCCCTTCATGCCCTTCATCACAGAAGAACTGTGGGCACATATGGTGGAGCACGGCGAGAAGCGGCGCAGCCTGCTTACTCTCAGTGAATGGCCGTCGGTCACCGGCCTTTCTGATGAGAAGGTGGATGATGAAATCGGATGGGTTGTACGGCTTATTGGCGAGATACGCTCGGTGAGGACCGAGATGAATGTACCGGCCGCCGCTAAGGTGCCGCTCGCTCTTCCCGGCGCGACTGTAGCGTTGCGGGAGCGCGCGCGCCGGCATGAGGAGACGATCAGCCGTCTTGCCAGGCTGGAGAGTCTTTCCTTCCCCAAGGTTCCGCCTAAGGGTGCCGCGCTTATTGTCGTTGGCGAGACGACCGCGGCGTTATCCCTCGCTGGCGTCATTGATATGGGCGCTGAGATGAAGCGGCTTGAACGCGAGATCGGGAAGGCGGAAAGCGATCTCGGCAAGATGGACACGAAGCTTGCCAATCCTCAGTTCCTCGCCAAGGCGAAGGAGGCGGCGGTCGAGGAAACGCGCGAACGCAAGGTGGAGCTCGAAGGGACGATCAAGCGTCTCGCCGCAGCCGTGACGCGCCTGCAAGCTATCGGATGACCCCGTTCAGCCATCAGGTGGCCGCAAGGCGTCGTTGATTTGCCCAATGAGAGCCTTTCGTGCGCCGCACTAGCGCGTTAGCAGTGCTTCAAAGACACCCCGGCGAGCCCAAAGGCAGGTCACCAAGGGCCTGTGCGGCAAAGCCAATGCAACTCGCGCGATTGCACGCGAAGGGTCCGGCAAGGCGATGATGTACTCTGTCAGTCGATGTGGCGATTGCGCAACGAATGCCGCGGCTACTGCCACTTTTGAGCCACAAAGGAGCGCCAGCGTATCTAGTGCGGGACCTACTGAGGCACGCGGACGTGGCATTTGACCAACGCCCGCGACAGGCGTTTTATTTTAGAGGCTCAAGCAGCCTTCGGGACGCGGAATCGACGCCCCGTGGGGATGTCGGTGAAGGCATGCATCCCAAGCTGCGAGGATAAAGAAACAGCATGGACGCGAAGCCGTTCGATAAATCAAAGCTGCCGAGCCGGCATGTGACGGAGGGGTATCACCGGGCGCCCCACCGCTCCTACTATTACGCCATGGGGCTGGAGGAGGAGCACATCCACCGCCCATTCGTGGGTGTCGTCTCATGCTGGAACGAGGCAGCTCCGTGCAATATCTCGCTCATGCGTCAGGCTCAAGCAGCAAAGGCGGGCGTTGACGAGGCGGGCGGCACGCCGCGCGAGTTTTGCACCATCACGGTTACCGACGGCATTGCCATGGGTCACCAGGGGATGAAGTCGTCGCTCGTCTCTCGCGAGGTAATCGCCGATTCAATCGAGCTCACAATGCGCGGGCATTGCTACGATGCACTCGTTGGCGTCGCCGGATGCGACAAGTCGCTGCCCGGTATGATGATGGCGATGCTGCGCCTCAATGTGCCGTCGGTGTTCATGTACGGCGGTACGATTCTGCCTGGCAAATTCAAAGGCCGCGATGTGACCGTCGTCGACGTCTTCGAAGGTGTTGGCATGCGCACAGCGGGCCGTATGTCGGACGAAGAGTTGCACGAACTGGAATGCGTTGCGTGCCCGTCGGCGGGTTCTTGCGGCGGCCAGTTTACGGCCAACACCATGGCGTGCGTGTCCGAGGCGATCGGGCTCGCTATAACAGGCTCGGCCGGTGCGCCGGCGCCGTATGAGAGCCGTGACTCCTATGCGCTCGCAAGCGGCAAGGCCGTTATGAATCTGCTAGCCCAAGGTATTCGCCCGCGCGATATCGCCACGCGTGAAGCCTTCGAGAATGCGGCGGTCATCGTGGCCGCGACCGGCGGGTCAACCAACGCCGCGCTGCATCTGCCGGCGATGGCGAACGAGGCCGGCATTGAGTTCGACTTGTTCGATGTGGCTGAGGTTTTCAAGCGGACACCCCTCATCGCCGATTTGAAGCCGGGCGGGAAATACGTTGCCAAAGACGTCTACGATATCGGCGGTGTGCCGCAGATCTTAAAGGCGCTGCTCGATGGCGGATTACTGAACGGCGATTGTTTGACCGTCACAGGTCGCACAATGCGGCAAAATATTGAGTGCGTGAAATTTAATGAAGATCAGAAAGTTGTTTACCCTGTCTCTAATCCTATATCCCCGACGGGGGGCGTTGTGGGCCTGAAAGGTTCACTGGCGCCGGAAGGCGCGATCGTGAAGGTCGCAGGTATGAAAAAACTCACCTTCAAAGGCCCCGCGCGCATCTTTGATAGCGAGGAAGATGCCTTCCGCGCGGTTGAGGCGCGCGAATACAAAGAGGGTGATGTGATCGTCATCCGCTACGAGGGTCCCAAGGGCGGACCCGGCATGCGCGAGATGCTGTCGACGACGGCGGCGCTCTACGGTCAGGGTATGGGTGACAAGGTTGCGCTCATCACCGATGGCCGCTTCTCGGGCGGGACTCGCGGATTTTGTATCGGGCACGTCGGCCCCGAGGCAGCGGCCGGCGGCCCTCTCGGTCTCCTTAAGGACGGAGACATCATCAGCATCGACGCAGAGAAGGGTACGCTCGACCTGGAGGTCGACGCGGCCGAGCTGGAGGCACGAAGGAAAGTTTGGAAGGCCCCGCCAAATCCCTATCAAAGCGGTGCCTTGCGGAAATATGCAGAGCAAGTGGGGCCTGCGCGCTATGGCGCGGTTACCCACGCGGGCGCAAAAGTGGAAGTGGTCTGTTATGCAGATATCTAAAAAGGCAGTTTCGGGTCTTGTCGCAGGGATGATGCTCTGCGCTTCAGTGGCCTATGCGTTCGCGGGAACGACGTACCGTTCGCCCCAGGACGCACTCGACCAAGGTATTGGCGCCTTCAACAGCGGCTATTACGAGATCGCTATTCCCGCTCTTCGGTACGCCGCCGATGCGCACTTGTTTCTTGCACCCTATTATTTGGCGCAAATTTATTCCGACAACAACGGCTCTCACACCGAACACGCCAAAGCCTACAAGTTGTATTTGAGGATGGCGGACGAGCACACCGACGTCGATCCCGATGACGAGCAGCGTGCGCCATACGTCGCCAAGGCGATGACGCGCATCGCCGGCTATCTTCTTACCGGATTGCCCGAGGTTGGTCTTAAGGCCGATTCGGTCATTGCAATCGAATACCTACGTGAAGCCGCTCAGTTCTTCCGCGACGAGGATGCCCAATTCGCGCTCGCCAAACTGTACCTGCGCGGCGATGGGATCGAGAGCGACGTACCCTATGCTAAGCACTGGTTGTCGGTGCTGAGCCAAAAGGGCCACACGGGCGCGCAAGCCTTTCTCGCCGACTTGCTGTGGCGCGGCAAATACATGCAGCCCGATCCTGTGCGCGCGCTAGCACTGATCTCGGTCGCCGTGACAAATGCCCCGCCCTATGAACGTGTTTGGATCGAAGACATCTACCAGAACATCTATTGCGGAGCGGGCGATGGTATTCGCAAGCAGGCCACCGGCATTGTTGCAGACTGGCGGACCCGCTACGGGCGTAAGCCGGCTCTGCACGACCGCTCAGGGCTTGGCGTTTTGAGCGCACAGGTGAAACGCACATGCGGCGATGGAGAGGCCGTCCCTTTTGATATTGGCGTGGTTGCGATCAAGCCGCCTCCGGTACCGGCGCGGGTGCCGGGATCGCGCACCTTCATGAAGGGCTCCTCTGGTATGGGCCTGCGCGACGTCGGCACCGAATTGGCCCCTCAGCAGGCGCACTAACGTCTCAACAGAGCAAGGCTTGCTTGCGGTCCCGTGCGGCGCTGCCACCTCTATTTGGCCATCGCGAGTGGACGCGCGACCGTCTCCAAGGGTTTGCGCTCGGCGGCCACCGCAAAGCGTAGCGCGATCGCACCAGCTATGATCATGAGCAGCGCGCCGAAGAGATAGCCGGCGAACACATGCGCACGCGAACCCGTTTCGATTAGCGCGCCGAACAAAGCCGGCCCCACAACACCACCGATGCCTGTACCTACTGCATAGAAGAAGGCAATTGCGAGAGCTCGAATTTCTAGCGGAAATGTCTCGCTGACGGTGAGGTAGGCCGCGCTGGCCGCAGCCGAGGCGAAGAAGATGATGATCATCCACGCAATCGTGAGGCTTTCGGCAGAGAAGACATCGATTGCGAAGAGATAGCCAGTGCCCGCGAGCAGAATGCCCGAAACCGTGTAGGTGAATCCTAACCCCGCATTGCCCAGATAAGTCGGTTAGAGAGAGGCCCAACTTACCGATTCAGATATTATCATCAGCATCTTAGGCGAATAGATGCGGGGTCATAATGGTGCACCCAACGGGTGAAGCAAAATCCGATGCGTCCCG